>CAKZKR010000041.1 GCA_937124615.1 uncultured bacterium | reverse complement strand
AAAAAGATAGAATAATCATTAGAAAAAGAGTAATCCAAATATTTAGATCTAAGGGAATAATGGAATATGCTATAGTAGCAATTACTGTCTGGTGTAAAATATAGAAAGGATAAGACATTTCACTGGCATAGGGGAGAATAGAGATAGAGAAATTTAATAATTTTCTACCATAGGCAAAAATGAATATTAACCAAAACCACACATTAAAACGACGCAGAATGTAGAAGAGAACATCTAAATACGAATATTGTTCAAAGATGAAAGAAGCCTTAACAAAAGCGAGATAAACTACCATTGTGATAATACCGCAAAATAAAGTAAAAGCACCTTTACTAAAGAGGGAATCTTCAATTTCTTTGTTTGAGACAATAAGATACCCGACAATAAAATAGGTATAATAATAAAAAGGATTTTTTGAACTAATAGAGGGTAATTGCTCCATTAGACCTATTATTATTGGGTACAAAAGTAGATAGTCATGCCTCAAAATATATTTACTAATTGTTTCTGAGTGTTTGTTAATTTTCAGAAATAAAGGTATAGAAGCCACGCTATAAATATAGAGGTATAACACGAACCATAAGTGAGCCGGTGTAAGTGAACCTTTATAACCTGTAAAATCATCCGGAATACAAAAAAAATATTGTTTAAGGAATGATAGAATCGTGCCTTCTGGATGGTATCTCAAATAAGCAAAATAGGGTTGTGGTGGCACTATAAATACAATAGAAAATAAAAACGGAATAAACAATCGTTTCGTCCGTTCTTGAATATATTGTTTCCATGTTCTCTTCTGCAATGCATAAAAAGAGGACATCCCTGCAATCATAAAAAGAATGGGCATATGCCAAGGCGACAGAAAAAACACAAAGTAATCAATCAAGAAATGAGAAAATGAACTCTTAACATAAAACGATTCATAGGAGAAAAATACCATTGCACAGTGAAAAGGCACAAGGAGCAGTACAGCAAGAATACGGAGATACTCAATATCATACCGTCTTTTGTTAAGTACTAAACTCATTTCATTTAACATAATTATTTTTTTTATTTTTTATCCAATATATCTCTAACCGCCCTTAATAATTCCAACCTCCCATAAGGTTTATTAAGAAGGTGATAGTTTTCTTTTAACACAAAATCAATGTGTATAGAGTTTTCCGAATAACCCGTAGAGAAAAGAACAGGCAAATTAGGTCTTATCGATTTAATTTTTTCGTAAACCTCCTTTCCTCCCATTATTGGCATAACAACATCTAAAATAACAAGGTCAATATCACTTATATTTTCTAAGATAAGTTTTACAGCCTCCTCTCCATCTTTGGCTGAAATTACTTTATATCCGGCTTGCTCTAATATTCGCATGGCTACCGAACGAACGGATATTTCATCTTCTGCAATCAAAATAGTTTCATTCCCTCCAAATTGTGCTCTTTGTTTTTCTTCCTCATCTTCTTTACTCTCATGGATCTGTTCATGTTCTATAATTGGTAGGTAAACCTTAAAAGTAGTCCCTTTTCCTAATTCAGAGTAAACATGGATAATACCTCCATGCTGTTGAACCAATCCATAAACTGTTGATAAGCCTAATCCTGTCCCCTTCCCAAGCTCTTTCGTTGTGAAAAACGGGTCAAAGCAATGTTCCATTGTATATTTGTCCATACCCATACCCATATCTGTAACAGAAATTACTACAAAATCACCGGGAGAAACCCACGAAATACCCTTTGTCATCTCTTCAGACAGAGTAGTAAGATTCGTTTCAATTAAAAGTTTTCCTCCATTGGGCATAGCATCGTTAGCATTAACGCAAAGATTAATTATAATTACCTCAACTGCATTCCTATCCGCTTTTATCAGATGTAATGATTCATAGGGAATAAAACTCAAATCAATATTTTCTTTAAGAAGCCGAACCAACATCTTACATGTGTTCTGAATCAATTCATTTACATTAACTACTTCTTTCTTTAATATCTGTTTTCGAGCAAATGCTAACAATTGGCGAATTAACGACCCGGCTTTCTTATTGGCACTAATTATCTCTTGTATATAGGAAATGATGGGCGAATCCGAAGTAAGTTCTCGTTCTGCCAATTCTGCATAACCATTAATTACCATTAAATGGTTATTCAAATCGTGTGCAATTCCACCTGCTAACTGACCGACACTCTCCATCTTTTGTGCTTGCTTAAGGTCATTAAGTAGTTTTAACTCGTTTGTTATATCTCTAAAAATCAGCACTATGTTTGTTAATTCTTTTCGTGCATTAAATAGTGGAAACAATGAATACTCGATGGTATAAACATCTTTATCTCCCCTGACTAATTCTAATTGCTTTCTTACAGTTTTCCCTCCTTTCAAAAGTTCAAAGTCTTTTAGATACTCATCTTTACTCAAACAGTTTTCAAAAAAGGTAAATAGGTGTTTGTTTAATAAATCTTGTTTTTTTCTATTTGTAATTTTTTCTACCGCCGGATTGAGATAAACAACTGTTTCATTAACATCTGCAATAAGTATCCCTTCATCCGTAGATTCAACTGTTTGAACAAGCAAATCTCTATGCCGTTCTGTTTTTAATCTTTCTCTAATAGTAAAAATTAATGCGAGTTGGTCCGCAACTTGACAGGCAAATGTAATTTCATCATCGTCCCAGAAATGTTTTTCACCCGTGTATTCAAAACAAATAACACCTACATTTTCTCCGCCTATACGAATACCTACATCTAACATAGATTTAATGTCAAGGGGGATAAGATAATTAGAAGCGTATCCTTTTGTTCTTGGGTCCTCTAAGGCATCATAGGCATCGACATACTTTGCGCCTTTTAGTTCCTGAAACTCATAATAAAATTCTTCTTCATGAAGTATATAACCTGCGGAATGAAGGGCAGAATAAAGGTCATAATGGTCAATACATATCAACTGATTTCGGTCCTCGTTAAACAACCAAACATTTACACGAGGAACCTTAAGTTTCTTCCCTATTTCTTCCGTTATAAATCTTGATAGACCTTCAAAATCTCCCTCCGAAACGAATGGACTTATCGTGATAGATGTAATGATATCTCTCTCGACCATCAGCCTTTCATTCTTTTCTCTTTGTTTCTCCTCCTCCTTCTTCTTTTCTGTTATATCCCATATATAACCTTGCAAATATAACAAATTTTCGTCATCCCATACTCCCGTACCAATTTCCTCTAACCACATCCAGGAGCCGTCTCGATGTTGAATGCGATAAACCAAATGAAAAGGAATTCTCTGTTTCAGTTTCGCATCAACTTCATTAAATATATAATCTCTATCCTCCGGATGATACAAATCTGGGAAACTAATTCTTTTCGAAATAAATTCATCATTCGTGTAACCTGTTAAACTTAGAACCCCCTCCGTTAGATACAACTTACTGTAATGTTCATCATTCTTACATATATAGACGGTACCCGGAAAATTTTCTGTTAAAAGTCTATATCTTCTCTCACTCTCTTCCAATTCCTTCCTTGCTAACTTTGTATGGTTTATTGAATACTCCAACAATTTATTCGTTTTAACCATCTTATAGGCATAAATAAGCGAAAAAACTGCAATTAAAAATAGGGTCCAGAAAATAAAAAAGGAAAGAATCAAATAACGATATTGTTTAAGCAATTCGAAAAATGATACTCTTTGTATCACATCAAAAGGAGGTAACCGAAGTTTTCGAACTAACTCTTCAATAGACTCATTACTCAAATGGGGTATCCAACCTGCAGAATATAAACAAGTTGCTTCTGGACTCTCAGGCGAAATTTTTAGTAAAGCGATAAGCATCTTCTTTTTAATTTCTTCTGAAATGGCAGGATGGGCCATGAAACACACCCCTGGAAATACATCTGTGCTATGTAAAAAAGGAACTTCTGGGTTTTGCTTCGGGTTTATAATTTTTATCTCGTTTTGCTTTACCCTACCTTTTTCAATATATTTCCACAGATAAAAAGCACCCATACACCCAACATCAGCACCTCCCGCAAGAATTGTATTCAGTACCTCTTCATGGTTACCGGCAAAAAATATAGTTGAAAAATCTCTCTCCGGTAAAATCCCCTGTTTATGAAATTCATTCTTTGGAAGAATCCACCCAGTAAAAAAAACCCTTCCCGGAGCACAAACATTTTTATTTGTTGCATCTCGTAATGTATTTATATCTGTTCGGTCAGATTTACAAAAGATAACCCCTGCTTCATGTTTAACTATCCCTTCAGGTGACTTTCTTGTTAATGTTGCTACCGGAGAGTAAGAAGTTAAATGTTCCGCAAATACAGCAATATACGGATTACAAATAACAAATTCCAATTCCCCCCATAATACAGATTTCAGAAGTAATTCATCTGATAGACAAATAAATTCTATTTGATGCTCGGGAAGTTCATTTTTTATAAATTGAACAAAAGGTTGAATGTACCTAATATCTGCAATCTCATTAGAAAACTTTTGGTAACCAATTCTTAAAATAGAATTCGAATTTTCAGGGACTTGTTCTGCAAATAAATTAATTTCTAAGGCATTAATTGAGAAAATAAAAACAGTTAAATAAACAAACAAATAAAATTTTCTCATAAAATCAATAAGTAATTTCGTCTAATTAAGAATAATATTCATACACAATTAATTATATAAAATAATTGACAACATTTAAACTTTTATTTTTATATATGAAAGTAATCGAATATTGACTTAAAACTCAATATTTATAGTATTTACAATTCCCCTAAACTATCCACAAGGTTTTATATGCATGTCTATAAAATATCTCCCATTTTGAAATCTATAAAAAAATATATCTGTCATATTATTATGAAATGTGCGAATTTCATGAAAGGAATATAATATGAAAAAGAAAGGTTTTACACTCATTGAACTGTTGGTAGTAATTGCTATAATTGCCATACTCGCGGCAATTTTACTTCCTGCTCTTGCTCGTGCTCGTGAAGCTGCTCGTCGAAGTAGTTGCCAGAATAACCTCAAACAGTGGGGACTTATCTACAAAATGTATGCAAATGAGTCGAGGGGAGGAAAATTTCCACCCATGCAATTTGAAGCCTATTCCCATCGTAGGGCTATCATCGCTCTTGGTCCTATGGTAAACACGATTTACCCGGAATATCTAACAGACCCTGCAATTATTCTTTGCCCTTCTGACCCTGAAAACACAATGCAGAGTTTAATTGACCCTCAAACAGGAAGGTTTAATTTAGCAGAAGAACGCGACGCCATCGACCTAAGTTATGTTTATATAGGCTGGCTTCTGGATAAGTGCGAAGATACAGACCCCCAGGTTGGTATTGCTGAGATTATGTCTTTACTTCCCCATATTCCCCATGATTTTACTCTTGACAATCCCAACGCAACCGGTCCTCAACAGTTTGTTGCACTCTTCATTGGTCTGTTCACAAAGGCTATTGGATACTTAGGAGGCGGAAGTGGCGAAGCCTATTTCTTAGCAAAAAGTTTTGAATTAGCAGATAACGATTGCCCTGTTATCAATATATTAAGCAACGAACCTCTCGGAAATGGTAATACAAACACTATTTATCGTTTGCGTGAAGGTATTGAACGATTTCTCATAACGGATATTAATAACCCGGCAGCAAGCAGTCAAGCACAAAGCGATATCTTTGTAATGTTCGATACCTTATCCAGTATGGTCAAATATTTCAATCATGTCCCCGGCGGATGTAATGTTCTCTATATGGACGGGCATGTCGATTTTGTTCGTTATCCGGGGAAATCGCCTGTCTCACAAGGCTTAGCTTTATTTCTTGGAACTTTAGTAGACCGCGGTAGACATGAGGATTAATGGAGGACTTATTATGAAACATTTCATATCGCTTTTCTCAATCACCATCTTAGGATGTTTCCTCCTTCTGTGCTTTAGTGGATGTGGTCCGTCAGAAGAATATAAAAAAGTCAGGGAAGCATTAGAAAAACATTCCAGGGTTATGGAACGAAATGCAAAGATTGGAGAGATTCGTTTCTTATCTCGAGAAAATCAAAAAGATAAAGACTTGCGTTTTGAAGCGGACCTTTTAGATGACAAAGGAAATGTCATTGGCAAGGCGGAAGGGTTTCGTGTAGAAGGATTTGGAACCCGTATCTTTCGTGTCCGTTACAATGATGAGCCCGAGCCACCTCCCCGTCAGCGTGGACAACGAAGAAGACAACAACCGTTTAATGTCCCATCCCAAACTCCAAGCCAAAAGTCTTCTGTTGATGACTTAACTAATTAAAAACATTATTACTAAACAATTTACCAGAATTCAGTTTATAATCATACCTAATATTTCATCATTCTCTATTTGTGGGTCTTCAGAATTAGGTAAATGGAGGTAGGTTATTTGCCCATCCGGATCGGGAAATTCAGTAAGAACGATATCCTCAAAATCATATTTTGTCAATGGATACCAACTCAAAGTGTTCCAACCTTTAAGAATGAATTTCACACCACCCTTGCGAATAGTATCATCCGGGAAGGGTCCTTCTAATGCTTTTGGGACTATTGTAATCAGCCTCAAATTAACATCGGCGAGTTTTGGGTTTGCCTTCTTACTGACACAAAAAACTTGAGGACCATACATCAACGCAACTCTTCCCGCTTGTGCCTGAACTCCCCGTATAAATCTCGGCTTCATCTCCATCTCCAATTCTATAATTTCTTTCTCTCCCCACTGCTTTTGAATCTTAAACCAGGAGCCTGACACAACCTCACTACCAGTCCATAACTCCCCGTTAACCTTTACATGAACATTCTTACACCACATTGGAATTCGCAGAGAAATTACATATTCCTTTGGCTGAGTGGATTGCACAAAAATACGAACATTACCACTTGAAGGATAATCCGTTTCTTGTTGGATACTTACTTTAGAACCTTCCAACTCTAATAAAGCCTGGGATGTGGAATACAAATTGACAAAAATACTTTTCTTGTCTGTGTAATAAACCATCTGTGGAAGTTCCGCAATAATGCGCCGATAATTACAAGGACAGCAATAACTATCCTTATCGAAGTAAAGCCTTTCCCCCTCAAATGGCGTATAATAGCGAATCTTTCTACCATCCGGCGATTGTGCCCCAAAGAGGGCATTATATATCGCTCGTTCCATCAAATCTCCAAACTGTGAGTTCCCTGTAAGTTTTAACCAATCGTCCCACCAGCGGATTAAATACGCAGTAGCACATGTCTCACCTAAATTGGCCGAACCCTCATGCGTATCATGCCAGCATTCATGTTGCCCACAGGTGCCTATAATAACAAGACCATTCCGATTGATAAGAAAATCATTCACTTTCCGAGCGGGTATTAACATCTCCTCATTCTGCTCTATTTTCCCCAACTGCATTTTGGCCATACATCGTTTCATGTGTGCATAAGCATGCCCTTGTATATTTCCCCAACGACCTTTTACAATTGGTCCATCCCATCGGTCTAATTTTATATACTTTTTCACAAAATCAAGATACTTTCTATCATTCGTGCACTCATACAAACCCAATATTGCTGATTCCAAACAAGTCGTCCCCATTTCCCAGCAAATATCCCCATCCCCCGGAACACGACCTGGATAGGGAGACATTTGCATAATTAGATAGTCCCCCGCCTTCTTTGCTCCCTCTAACGCATCTCTATTTTCAAAGAAACGATAATCCGTTAATAAACCCGATATGATATATGACAATTCATGCACATCCCACAACTTCCATACCCGATTCTTAGGTTTTATAATACCCATATATCCATCTTTTTCCTGGGTCCCTAATAGCCTTCTAACTACATACTCTTTCCGTTCAATCACTTTTGGGTCGTTCGTATATTTAGCAAACCGTACCAACGCATCTATGGTTTTCCCTATCCCTACATATCCCTCTGACTGCTTCTTCTCAACAAACGGTTTTAAAAACTCACCGTCAATATCCATTACCATCGTATTGTTATAAATCGTCACATCTACACGCCTACCTATTTCTCCTCCTACCTTAACTGATTCCAGAGGAACAGGAAACAAAACATCATTCCCTATCATTGAGACAAGGAAAATCAATGGGAGACTTACAATACACATACGCTCTTATCCTTCTATCTTGAATATTTTTTACAAACAATATTGTAGTATAAATTGTTACACAAACGAAATCAGTATTTCCCCTCTGTTCGCCATATCTTTATAAACAATCATATTACAACTCAAAAACTAATAAATATTCCTCTCCCCTATTATTGTTTTTTTAATCCATCCTCTTAGAGTTTTTAATTAATCATAGGGAAAAAGTTTCATCTAAATGCTATCTAAAATTTGAATTTTCACTTTTTGATTATTATTTTTCTCTGGAAACTTATATGCCTTCTCCTAAAATTGCCTTTTTTTATAAATTTCTTTCAAAAAATAAAAACCTTCTTTAAAAATAGGTAGAAGTATTAAAAATTAATACGAAAACGAATGCAATAAAACCACATAAAAGATTTTAATGGGAG
>CAKZKR010000040.1 GCA_937124615.1 uncultured bacterium | reverse complement strand
TCCTTCTTGTTCTCCTTCAGTAGTACCTTCCTGTGTTCCTTCTTGTTCTCCTTCCTCTACTCCCTCTCCTTCCTCTTCTCCACTTACGGTCATCGTTACATTGACCGAATCTTCACCATCCTGTGGAGATTTAATTTTGAGAGTATCAGAATAGGAACCGGGTTGTAGTCCCGTGCGAGAAACCGTTACAGTAATTGTTTTTTTATCAGAAGGACCGGTGCTTGTTCCTTTGTCCGGATTAACAGTTAACCAGTTTGCTGTTTTTGTAATTTCAAAATCCATTTTGGTGGAAGCGGTTTTATTCCAGACCTCAAATGTCTTTTGTGTTTCTGTCGCTCCAAAATCCAGCGATTTAATACTGACGCTAACCGTAGGTTTGCAACCTTGTAGCGAAAATAAAAGAATCGTTCCTAATAAAAAAACAAAAATAACCCTATATTTCATAGCCTTTCTCCTTAGAAGTTATTTTTTTTTGTTTTTATCAAACACTTATATATATTACCATATTTTTTAAATTTTGTTATTTTTTTTATTACATTTAGAGCAAGGGATTGATTTTTTTTCTTGTGAATTTATTCGGTAAGATATTAAGATAATATAATAAATCCAATCTTTGTTCTTTTGAAGGAGTAATTGAGATGATGATTTATTATGTATTTTTTTATGGGGGTGATGCTATTCTTTCATTGCTCGTATTTGTTTTATACATTCTTCTTATTATCGGTGCAATAAAGGAGTATCGATGGATTCGTGGGCGTATTTCGCGTTTGCAGTTGGAGGGAGCCATTATTATGTTTTTAAGTACTGTTGCAAAATGGGTTGTTCTTAATCAGTTTTTTGGTTTGGACCGTTTACAGAGTGAAGAATGGTTTTACTGGTTTAATCGTGGGGAATTGGGTTTATTTTTTGTGGGGCTTGTTCTATTCGGGTTGGGTTTTTTTCTATCGCGGAGGCCTCGACCGGGACTTAAACCCTGGGACGCAGGGATTAAACGATTAACGGTAATAAGTTTTTTTATCATCATGGGTTTCAGTATACTACTATGGTTTTACCTTTATGCTCGGTGGTTTAATTTTGCGTGGGAATACTGGCGAGTGCTTTTTAGCATGGCCTTATATCCTTTTGCTATCGGCTATCTGAAACAGGAGCGAAATCCTTCGGTATTGCCCCCTGAAATTAATGAATTAGTTTAAAGAGAAAAATTTTATTATTAAAAGATAAGCATTAAACGGTGTTAGGAATAAGGAGATGGACGACAAATTGATTATTGGTATGCCGGCGGGTTCATTAGCGGACCCCAATCGCGGTGGAAATTTAGTTACTTTATTAAAAAATGCAGGTTTTCCAACAAAGGGTTATGACCAGGGAGGGCCTACATCCTTTCCTCTACATTCTTTTTTAGTAGGATGGGACGGTAGACCCCAGGAATTCGGAACCCAATTATCTATTGGCGAGATTGACCTTGCTATCGCCGGTGATGATTGGATATTAGAACGGACATTGGAGTTGCAAACAGAATATGACCAATCATGTCCATTGAAGAGGGTTTTATCTCTGGGACGCGGTACTGTCCGTCTGGTTATTATTTACAGACCCCAGTCCATTTCATTTGAGGAATGGTTAAAAAAATTATTGCAACAAAAGCAACTTGTTACGATGGTTGCGGAGATGCCTTATATAGCGTTAGACTGGTTTCAAAAAAAATGTGGATCATTAGGTTTTGAAAATAAGTTTACGGATTTTTCTATTCAGAAATTTAAAACACCTCCACGAATCGAACAGGGAATTGTTATCTATGAAACATGGGGTAAAACAGAAGCCAAAGTTTATCAAGGTTCTGTGGATTTTGGTTTAGAAATAACGCAATCGGGCTCTGCGATTCGAAATTATGGGCTTGAGATGGGAGAGGAACTCCTTCGTTCCGAGTCTGCTGTTTATATTCGTGAGGATTTAAAGGATTACAAGAACAAATATGAAATAGCCCGTATGTTCCTGTTGAATTTATATGGGGCTATGCATGCAGAAAGAAGAGTATTGCTTTTCTTTAATGCTCCGGTCAATGAAATTGAAGGAATAACTCAATATCTTAAAGAAAAACATCTGTTTGCTGATGAACCCACGATCAATCGTGGGACTAACTTTGCTGAGTTCAGTGTCCAATTATGTGTTGATGATAAAGAAACACCTTTGGCACGGGTTCGTTATGAACTAATGTTATTGGGAGCCCGTTCGTTAGAAACCGTTCCTCTGGAATCGAGCATTCCGGGACTGGAAGTTGTTGACATTTAACTATGAATTTGCAATAGAGATTTTAGAATGGACATATGCGAAACAAATTCAGGGCCCTCTATTTCTGTAATAGTTCCCTGCTATAATGAAGCAGAAAATATCTCTTTGTTGGTAGAAGGGATCGACCGTGTGTTTGAGGAGACCATTAAAGAAAATTATGAATGCATCCTTGTAGATGATGGGAGTAATGATTCCACCCCCGATATCCTCGAATCGCTAAAAGGTTCCTATTCTCATTTAGTTCCTATCCGTTTGAAGAAGAACTCCGGACAGTCTTATGCGTTATGGACAGGATTGAAAATAGCACGAGGAAAATATATTGTTGTTTTAGATGGTGATTTACAGAATGACCCGAACGATATTCCGAAGTTGTTAAATGAATTACAGACAGTCGATTTTGTTCAGGGTTATCGTAAGAAACGAAAGGATGAATGGCTTCGCACATGGGTTAGCAGACAAGCCAATCGTATTATCCGCTGGATTTTAGAGAACCCTGTTCGGGATACAGGTTGTGCATTAAAAGCCATGCGGAAGGAATGTGTTGAATACATTATCCCTTTTAACGGTGCTCACCGTTATTATGCGTTTTTGGTACATTCCGCAGGTTTTCGTGTTTCCGAAATTCCTGTATCGCATAATCCTCGTAAATTTGGGACTTCTAAATACAGTATATCGGGTCGTCTTTTCAGAACACTATTTGACATTTTAGGTCTATTCTGGTGGAAAAAAAGAGTCCTTCGCAGATTGGATTGAAGAAATTGTAACGATCGATATAGAATAAGACTATTCTCTTAGCAGAACATCGCAAGCCAGACGCAGTTTTTCCAACCATCTTCGGAAAAAGGGATGTTTCCTTGCTTGCGAACGGAGGAAGATAATGGCTTTTCGCTCCAATAGGTAGCGGTTAAGTTTTTGCTTTTTGGGTTGGATTTTTTTCCCTTGTGCATCTTCTAACGGTTTCCATAGTGTTTCCTTTGGATACCCCAAAATAGCAAGGTCTTCATCATCTATTTGCTCGATGATATTCTGCATCATTTTCAGTTTATTGGGGTCAGTACTTAGTTCTTCAACCCATTTTTTTAACGAGCCCGTAGTAGGGCGTGTATGTTGTTTGACGCCTAATGGGTC
>CAKZKR010000039.1 GCA_937124615.1 uncultured bacterium | reverse complement strand
TTACAGAAATTGGATTCTTTTCTACATTAGGTCATAAAGGAGAAGTCCTAAATTTAATATTTGAAAACATATGGGTACTCGGATATGATTATGATTATGAAAATGTAGGCACCATTGCAGGCTACAATTCCGGCACAATAAACCGATGTTTTGTAAAAAAAGGTTCTATATTAGGTTATTATACTGTCGGGGGATTAGTTGGTTATAACAGCAGTGATAATACCAGCATAATTAGTGAATCCTATTTCATAGGAAATGTTGTAGGAATATCCTACATAGGAGGCATAGTAGGTTATAACGAATCTTATATCAGTCGTTGCTATTCCTCAGGTTCTGTAAAAGGATCTTTCTACATAGGAGGACTAACGGGCCGTAATAGCTGGAGTATTTACCAATGTTATGCAACAAACTCCGTCACCGGACGAGAAGACACAATAGGAGGGCTCATTGGAGAAAACTCCGGTGAGATTGATGAGTGCTACTCTATCGGAACTGTCTCAGGAGCAGAAAATACGGGCGGACTGATCGGAATCAATTCAGGACTTGTTACAGACTGCTATTGGGATATACAAAAATCAGGTCAATCTACATCCTCGGGCGGCGAAGGAAAAACTACTGAAGAAATGCTTCTTTCTACAACCTACAACGACTGGGATTTTATGCATGTCTGGGAAATACAAGAAAATATAACCTACCCCTATTTCAAATACGCAGGAATCACAGAAACTCCCCCACCAACCCCAGACATCGAAATCAATTCACTTGAAGAACTAAATAAAATTGGGAAAGATTGGGAATATCCTTGGTATGCGTCCTACAAACTAATGACGGATATTGATGCAAGCGAAACCGCATTATGGAATGAAGGAGCCGGATTTGAACCTATTCCAGCGTTCACAGGAAAACTGGATGGAAATGGGCATACCATCAAAAACCTCTATATCAACCGCCCATCAGAAAACAACATCGGTTTATTTAGAGAAATACTATTCACCTCTGAGATTAGCAACCTAAGATTAGAAAATTGCCAGTTTTCTGGAAATCAAAATGTTGGCGGAATTGCAGGCTATATTTCTGAAGGAACCGTATCTCGTTGCTATGTAAATGGAACTTTTACACCGACAAATAACAATATTGGGGGAATAGCAGGTCTAAACATTTATGGTTACATATTTGAGTGCTTTACCTCCGGGACAATATCCGGCAATAGTTATATAGGAGGAATCGTAGGCAATAACAACGGGAACATCAATAATTGCTACTCTACAATGTCAGTAACAGCATCGATTGAAATTGTAGGAGGGTTAGTTGGTTATAATGAACAGGAGATAACCCTTTGTTATTCAACAGGTGCTGTATTCGGAACGACCAACCATGGAGGTCTCATTGGCAAAAACATGGATTGGGGCATCGTATCAGATTGCTACTGGGATATAGAAACATCAGGGCAAACCACCTCAAATGGAGGATTAGGAAAAACCACAGCAGAAATGAAACAACAATTAACCTTTGTTGATTGGGACTTCGTAAACACATGGGGAATTCTCGATAATGAAACCTATCCATACTTATTGTGGCAATTCATAGTGCCAAACTTAAAAGGACTTTCCCTATCAGAAGCAGAAAACAAAATAACAACACAAGGCTTAACAATAGGAAATATAACCTACCAATGTAGCGACCTGATACCTGAAGGGTTTGTAGCAGGTCAAGACCCCGATGTAGGTCAACAATCCTCTCCCGGAACCCCAGTAAACCTTGTTGTGTCCACAGGTTCTTGTAGTGAAGGCGAAGG
>CAKZKR010000038.1 GCA_937124615.1 uncultured bacterium | reverse complement strand
TTTTTTAATTCAACGGGAAGTAGGTACCACTGTAACACAAATGGAGAAGACGGTTATAATCCAGGACCATAATTTATTTAATATATTATTAATCAAAGAATTTTTTATTGATTTTATCGAGAAAAAGGTGTATAATTAGATTAAGATAAGTATGTAATTGAGGAGTTATAAAATATTACGACAAATTATTGTTATTTGACAAAGGAGGAAGGATAATGAAGAAAAAAGAATTAATAAGAAATGCTGTTCTTTTATCAGTATTTGTTATTTGTTTGTTAATACTGATATCAGATACAGAGGCTCAAACTGCTTCGGCATATTATGTCGGAGACCCTAATGGTCCTGATTTAAATGCTCCAAGTGGGTCAACACTGGTATTTAATACAGATGCGTTGACCATGACCGGTCAAAATGGTGCTACGCCATTCAGTCATATTGCGAGCAATGAAGGAGGTGTGGCCGTTTATAGATTTAAAAATGTCAATATTTCGGCAGGAGTGACAATAAATGTATTGGGCTCAAGACCATTAGCTTTATCGGCTTATCGTGATATGAGCGTTGCCTCATCGTTTAATGTGAATGGTTCTATTGCTGGCCGCTCAGGTGGAGGTGTTGGTGGTGCCGGAGGAACGGGTGGTGCTGGACGCCCGGGGGGTTCGTCTGCAGGTTCGGGTGGAGCCGGTGGCCCGAGCAGACCAGGAGGTGAGGGTGCAGATAGTTTTTGGCAACATGGACAGCCCGGACAAGATGGTGTGGCAGGTTCAAATGGTTCCCCCGGACAAAATGGTTTTGCTGGACAAAATGGTGGTGCAGGTGCCCCAGGTACTTATGGATTCGGTACACAGGGGGGACCATCAGGAGGTTTTTTGGGACAAGGTGGAACAATAGGAGGAACTGGTGGAGGTAATGGTTCAGGTTCTACCGCCGTGGGCTCTGCTGGTAGCGGTGGTTCGACAGCTGCTTTCAATGGGAATCCAGGAGGCCCCGGTTTTAATGCGGGTAGTTCTGGTACAAGTGGGATTACCGGTCAACAAGGTGAGAGTGGACAAAATGGTGGAAATGGTCAAAGTGGAGTATTTAATGTTCCTGTAAATACTTTAGATTTATTTGGAGGTGCTGGCGGTGGTGGTGGAGGCGGTGGTGGCGGCGGGCAGGGTGGAGGCCAGGGTGGGGGTGGAGGTGGTGGTGCAAGTGGTGGTAGTGGTGGTGGCGGCGGTGCAGGCGAGTACCTGATTGATAGGGCGAATGGGGGTGATGGAGGAGCCAGTGGTAAAGGTGGTGATGGAGGTCGAGGAGGAAACGGTGGTATTGGAGGAAGTGGTGGCAACGGAGGTACGGGTGCGAATGGTGGGGGTGCCATAATTTTGTCTGCTCGTGGATTACTAAGAGTACCATCTCTTATGACAGTTGATGTTTCATGTACATCGCCGACAACAGGTTCTTCGGGTTCTCCAGCACCTGCAATGGGACAATCCGGTGGCCCCCAGACAGGCTATCCCTCTACAGGTAGAGGTTTTGGACAGTCAGGACAACCCGGAGAAGTGGTAAATTTGATCTTCTTTACTTTAAAAGGAGGTAATGGTGGGAGAGGGGGGGATGGTAGTTTAGGTGGTTCTGGTGGCAACGGTGGAATAGGTGGTAATGGCGGTTCTGGTGGTAATGGTGGTTATGCAACTCCTGGTATGGTGAAACTACACGGTTCAGTGGTTATTGCAAATAACCTTGTAGTTACAGCAGGGGGAGCCCGAGATGCTTCTGCAGAAAATAATGGTAAAGTAACCGTTATTTCCAATATGAATGATACCTTGATAAATGCATATCAACCTCATACTTCTCTTTCAACTCCAACTTTAGTTCGTGGTTCTACAACGAATCCTTCAATTCAAGGGATTTCTAACTTTACAGACGAAAATAGGTTTCCAAATCATTATTATAAACACCCTTATATTCCACAATTGATACAGGGACCTTCAGTAGAAGGACTTTTGCAGTCTCCATACTGGAATGAGAGTTTTGTAAATGCAATAACGCCCAATCAGGTTATACCCGAGGGAGCTCCACCGATGACTCCTCGAGTGGTATTGAAACGACTTAATTTTGGATCTGGAAATAATTATAGTCCGTTCAAAGAATTTGACCAGATTTTTGTGATTAATGAATCGGCCGACACAACATTTTCTGGTTTATATATAAAAGTAGATAATGCATCGGCAAATCCTCCAGCTTCTCCAAAAAGGATAAATAATGGAACGGGAGAGTTGCTGCCAGGACAGATTTGGACAACAACAGTTCCATACGATGCACAGGTAACCTTATTACAATTGGCTCAAATAACACAACAACCTACAGATGTTGCAGTTTGGCCTAATGGCTATGCAAAATTTACTGTTGTGGCACAGAGTTCATCTACTATACAGTATCAGTGGTTCCGCAATACAGATGGAACATTTCGGGAGATAATAGGTGCTACAGGTAGTTCTTACGAGATTTTGACAGTTACAGAAGCACTACAGGGATGGTATCGAGTTCGGTTAAGAAATAATGCAGGTGATGTTTTCTCAAGGGATGCTTTCTTAAATGTACTTCAATCTCCGATTATAACTCAAAACCCGCAAGATGTGAATGAGTATCCTAATATGTTGGTTTCATTCAATGTTGAGACACTTAAATCAACGGACCCGCCACCAGCTCCCGGTATTGACCCGACAATTGACTATACAGTTGTTAGTAGAGGTTATCAATGGCAGTTTGCTCCACAATTGGAGCCTCCGGAACTTCCTCCGGAAACAGTTCCCCCAAGTGGAAACTTTTACGATTTGCCAGGAGCAGCTGCAAGAGAGAAAACATATATCATTTCTTCCATAAGTGAGATAAACCAGGGTTGGTATCGTGTTAAGGTTATGAATGATGCTGGAGAGGCGATATCACAACCTGCAAAATTAAATGTTTATGATGGTGTAAGAATTTTAGAACATCCAACAAATATATCGGCACCTCCTAACGCAAATGTTACATTCCAGACACGAGTGACAGGAGCATTGCCTATCTGGTGGCAATGGCAAAAGGCTCCAAGTTCAAGTGGACCATGGACAAATATCCCGGGACAGTCAGGTTCTTATCCTATAGGGACATCACCTTCTGGAAATCCACCGGGCTATACAATAACTGCAAATATATTAAATGTTATCGAAAATGCATATTATCGTTGCAGAGTGTTTAATGGTGGAAACTTATTAGGTGTTCCTACGGATCCTGCATATTTAGAAATTCGAGACCCAGCGATAATGGTTCAGCCGACTTCTAAGTCTGTAAATCCAGGTCAGGCAGTGAACTTTGTTGTGTCTGCGGGGGGGTCTGGTGTACTGACATATAGATGGTATTTCTTCCCCGCTGATTTAGATGGTGAAACAATGCCTCCTCCTCCTGCAGTTTGTAGTACACCTCAACCATGCCCTGAGAATATTGTATATCAAGGTTCAGGTCCTTCCTATGCTATTTACAATATTTTAGGACCTCCGATTGGTCAGGGTGCTCAAGAAGCCAATGAAGGTTATTACTATGTGCGAGTTGATAATTCGCAAGGACATGTAGAGTCTGTGGTTGTCTATCTTAAAGTAAATGACCCGCCAACAATTGTTGTTCAACCAACAAATAAACAAGTCGATGAAGGTGGTGCAGTAACATTATCTATAACTGCATATAGTGGCACAAATGTTACCTATCAGTGGAGATTCAATGGAAGTAATCTAACAAATGACGGTATTCGTATATTTGGAGCCACTCTTAATGCTTTGCCGGGTACTTCAACCAGTACCTTGCAGATAATCGGAGCTCGACCTGAGGATGAGGGGAATTACGATGTCGTAGTTACAAACTTTGCTGGATATGTAATCTCTCAAAAAGCTTACCTAATCGTTGGTGACCCGTTAGAAATAATAGAAACAGAGAATCCAGGCAAAGCGTATGCTGGTACAGCAGAAGTCCGACTTAGTGTTACAACTCAGGGCGGAAAAGGGATGAGAACCTATCAATGGTATAAGAATGGAACGGCTCCAGGAAATGCTATTGGAAGTCCGATATATAGTTTTGGTGATCCGTATACTGCATATTTAACATTATATGATGTAACAATAGCAGATTCAGGTGTATATTATTGCAGTGTAACTGATGCTCGTGGAACAATATGGACAGATGCATTATCTCTAACAATTTATAATCATTTGTCGACGCCTGTAATTTCAGGGGACCCAGAAGTAGAAAAGAAAGTGGGTGAATCATATACCTTTGAAGTAATTGTAAGTGGTGGTGTTCCTCCATTACACTACCTATGGCAACACGATGACCTTAAGACGAAGACTGTGTATACCGTTGGTGGAGATTCCCCGATATTGTCGCTTAATGACCTGCAAGTTTCTGATTCTGGTGATTATTATGTGATTGTAAGTGATAGTGGTGAAATATGGAATGAACAGACACAAACTTATGAACCAGAAACAAAGGTATCTAATCGGATTCGACTGAATGTTTCTCCTGAGATACCGGCGGGTAATTTGTTTGGTTATATTGCTCTCGTAATGGTGATTACAGTTTTAGGTATTTACTTTGTAAAGCAATTTGAGAGAAAGGCGAAGAAACAAAACTCGTAAAAAGAACGAAAGACTGCAATTGAGATAAAGACTGCTGGATAATGTGTCCAGCAGTCTTTGTTTGTAAAAATTCAATAATATTTATATTTTGGATTTTAAAAAGGGTATATGGTATGTATCTCGTAATGAATTTGATGTTTTACTCTCTTATCTTGATGTCTAATGAAATTCTACATTCAGAAAGCGATTTTTTCCCTGTGTACCAATTAACATATACAACAAAAAATCACGAATTAGATAATAATGATAACTTTTCATATGACGATAGATTCTTATGCTATGACACAAGGGGGACCTTAGGTTATGGGATTGAAAATTGTATAAGTATTGAGATTGTAGAGGTATCCTCAGGAAAAGAATATAAAGTATATCAACCTGAAAAAATACGAATTGGAACAAAACCTGCTCCAGGGGTGGGAGCGGTTTCTTTTCATCCAAAGGATAATTCATTAATTTTTATCCACGGTCCTGATGTTCATAATGTAAATCAAAGAGCCTTTCCTGAAAATACTTATGCAAAAATCAATAGAAGGGGTTGTATTATTTTAATAAAAGAAGATACGGAAAGAACTATCAAAAGCTGGGTTGATTTCCGTACAATTTCTTGTGAGGCGGGTATTCTTTCAGGATCCCATAGGGGAGGAACTCATCGTCATGAGTATTCTTTAAATGGTGAGAGAATTGGTTGTACTTATGATGATTGGTTACTCCCACACTATGGTAGAACAATTGCCTATTTTGAGAAAACAAATAAATTTGTTCCAAATGCAGAATATTACTTTGCTGTACTTGTAAAAGTAGTGCCTATGGAAAAAGCAAAAGAGGGAGAATTTGTTAAAGCATTGGGGGATTCATGGGTCGGTGTGGAAGGAAAATATAGAGCCTTTGTTGGAACTGTAAAAGAAGGGGAGTCTTTTGTAGATTATCTTTGTGTTGTAGAAATACCTGATAATGTAGACATTCAATCTTCAACTTCTGGTGACTGTAAAGAATACCCGGAACCTCCGAAAGGTATTCGTATACATAAGATAACGAAAGTTAACTGTTCAGGAATTGTACGAGGGTCTTATGACGGTAAAAAGATTGCTTATCTTGATAAAGATGTAAATGGAAGGACCCAAATCTTTATGATAACAGCAGACAAACAGAATTTATTCGAGAACATAACTCCTGTTCAAATAACACATTTCCCCGATGGTGTGGAAGATAATCTAAGATGGCATCCATCGGGGAATACAATTTTTTCCATTAGTGAAGGTGCAGTTGTTGCTATATGTGCAAGAGAAGGAGAAAATTTTGGGAAATTTGTTTTTATTACGGATAAGTATAAGAGAAATAAACCGTATTCTTTGATAGTATCAAGGTTTGGAAAGTATGTGGCTTTTAATCGTTGTGTCCCGACCTATGATGAAAGAGGGATGAGACAGTTGGCTTCAGATGGAAAAGATTTTTCACAAATATTTCTATTTGAATACAAAGATGAAAATAGCGATGATTTACCTGATATAAAATAAGAAAGAGGTGGATTTATGAATTAAGAATTCGCTGTATTACGGTACCCGCAGAGATAAGTCCAAAGATACCCGGAATGTAAGAGACACTCCCAATTATTTGTTTATTTGTGTTGTTTTTTGTGTTTATATCATCAAAAGAATTAGTTGTTATTTGTTTTTGTTTTGGGGGTTCTGTTGAGAAAACGCAGGGTATACCATGAGTGAGGCCCCGTTTTCTCAATTCTGTTCGAACATTTTTTGCTAATGGGCAGGTATGGGTTTTTGAGATGTCATCTACCATAATAGATAATGGATCCAGTTTCATACCTGCTCCCATGCATGAAACTGTATGTATTCTTTCATTATACAAAGAAGTCAATAAATCTATTTTTGAATTAAGAGTATCAATAGCATCGATGGCAAAATGAAACCCACTTTGGAGAATATGGTATATATTTTCGGAATTTACGAATAGAGGGAATTTATATATAACCACTTTAGGATTGATAGATAACATTCGTTTTTCTGCTACTTCTACTTTAAGCTTACCAATATCAGAGTAGGTTGCCAGGATTTGTCGATTTATATTAGATTCTTCTATTTTATCAAAGTCAACAATGGTAATTGTTCCAATTCCTGCTCTGACAAGTGCTTCAAGAGCATAACCACCTACACCACCTAGACCAAAAATTGCGACATGGGCAGAAGTCAATTTTGAGAATTTTTCTTGCCCTAATAAGGTGATAGTCCTTTCAAAAAAGAAATATTCCATTAATATTAAATCCTTTAATTTTCTAATATAAGGAATAAAAGAAACATAAATAGCGTTTTTTTTCAACAAAATGTAACATTAGTTAGTTTAACATGAACTAAAAGAAAAGGAGAAAAGGATATGTCATATCAATTACCTTCATTACCTTATCCTTATGATGCTTTAGAGCCATACATAGATACAAAAACAATGGAGATACATCATCAAAAGCATCACGGAACTTATGTGGATACTGTCAACAAAGCACTGGAAGCATTACCCCAATTTAACGATTTATCCGTAGAAGATTTATTAAAGAGGATAAAAGATGTCCCAGAAGAAAAGAGACAGGTTGTGATTAATCATGGAGGTGGGCACGCTAATCACAGTTTGTTCTGGGAAATTATGTCTCCTAAAGGTGGTGGTGAGCCGAAGGATGACCTTTTGAGGGCTATTGAAAAACAATTTGGTAGTTATTCGTCTTTTAAGGAAGTATTTGAAAATACAGCGAAAACCCGTTTTGGTAGTGGATGGGCATGGCTTGTTGTTGATGAAAATAACGAATTGAAGGTTTATAGTACTCCTAATCAAGATTCACCTATTCTGCAGGCACATATTCCTATTTTGGGTTTAGATGTTTGGGAACATGCATACTACCTAAAATATCAAAATAGGCGACCCGAATATATATCTGCTTTTTGGAATGTTGTCAATTGGAATAAAGTCTATGAAATCTGGAGACAAACGGTGAAGTAAAATATCTTCATAAAAATAGTTTGAGAGGAGCATATATTATCTGCTCCTCTCTTTTTTAAATTGAACAATAAATTCACTTATTTTTTTGCTAACAATATCTCGCTCGTAATCCCAGAAGATTACATGGTCGGAATTTTCAAGCCATAGAATTTCTTTTTTGGCAGACTTGATTTGATCATAGACATTAGCAACTGCAAGGGGACATGCTACGCTATCTTTTTTGGAATGAATTATTAAGGTGGGACAAGTTATCTGTTCCAAAATAGATTTTCTTTTTGCTCTTTCTGCAATTTCCATGGCTACTAATCCTGCTCGGGAAGGAATCCATTGGTAGGATATGATTTGTGTTGCAACCTCTTTTCTTAAAATAGGTTGTTTTTCAGGTGGAGTATATACCCATCGAACAAGCGGGGAGAAATATCTTATCCACTTTTCAGGCGGAAATATTAGTTTTGGGTTGAATGTAATTCCATAATAAGGACTTGCGAGGATTAGCCCATCGAAGGGAGTCTTAACAAAGGACAGGGTGGATAGTGCTCCTCCCATGGAATGTCCTAAAACGATTACTGTTTTATGGTGTTTTTTAAGAAGTATAATATTATCCACTACTGATTCTATAAGAATGTCTACAGATACCTTTTCAAATTCCAGAGGAGTTGTGCCATGACCTGGAAGTAGTATGGCTTTAACATAAATATCTAACTCGGCAAGTTGGTTTGGTAGATTTTCAAAATTATTAGGACATCCTGAGAATCCATGTACCATTAATAATGCGGTGTCCGAGTTTTTATTTCCTTGTTCTAAAGGCTCAGCGCCTTTTAATATTTTTGTTGAGGGATCTCGAAGTTGTTGTGAATCGTGATTTTTGACCTTTCTTGAACTGAAAAATGCAATATCAAAATTGGGCATAATTTATTTTCCTGTTTCAAAAAAATAAATGAAGTGCATATTATACATATACATAAGGACTGACCAGAGAGAAAGGCGGATTGGGCTTAAAACAGGCTCCGTAGAAGAATAAATCTACGAGACCTTCTGCTAATTCGGGTGTAAGATGGAGTTCCGGACGGTCCGATTTCGCCATTACATGCATATCCATAATGCCAAGGAAAGCAAGGGTAAGGGCTCTTGCATCACCACCGGATAAATCTGCTTTTTCTAATCCTTCTCTCATTATGGATTCTATAATTTTAAATCTTTGTTTTCCAATATCACTACCTCGAATAGGAGGTGCGGATCGAATAGGAGCAAAATATACATGCAAGATAAGGCGGACAGACTGCAGGTCATTTTCAGCCATTTCAAAAGTAGTACGGATGATCGCTTTGAGTTTACCAATTGTGTCAGAGTAATTTTGTTTTATATGAAACATTTTTTCCAAAAGTTGTTTTACTATTGATTCCACTAATTTTCGGAATAAATCTTCTTTATTTTGGAAATAGTAGTATAAGACAGGACGGGTAACACCAGCATCCTCAATGATTTCTCTTATACTTGTTCCTTCATATCCTTTTTCGGAAAATAATTTTAGTGCACTTTTTAGTAATCGTTCTTCTGTGGAAGAGTTTTGTTCATTAATTTGTTCTATAGCCATTCTGAACCCCTTTAACTAACGGTCGTTATATTATTTTTTTATATTATAACACTTTTTTATTTTTGTTTGTAATTTTATTCCATAAATGACTTTTTAGGGATATAAGTAAACCCGTTCCCAGTTTTTTGTTTCAATACTGTTTCTGGAATACAGTACTCTTTCGTGTAATCGGTAGGATTTTTTTAGCCAGAATTCCATTTCTAATGGAACAACTCGGTAACCTCCCCAGAAAGGTGGGCGGTTGACTTTAGAAAAACCAAATTGAACTAGATATTTTGCTACTCTTTTTTCTAATTCTAATCTATTTATTAAAGTTTGAGATTGTTTAGAGGCCCATGCTCCAATTTGAGATATGCGGTCTCGTGAAAAAAAATACTGGTCTGATATTTCTTCTTCAATTTTTTCTACAATTCCACGAATGCGAATTTGTTTGCCAAGTTCATACCAGTAAAAACAGAGTCCAGCTCGGGGATTTGATTGAATTTGTTGACTTTTTTTACTGGTGTAATTTGTATAAAATAGAAATCCTTTATAATCCCATTGTTTAATAAGAACCATACGAATATCGGGAATTCCGTCACAAGTAGATGTCGCCAATCCGGCAGAGGTTGCATATTCAATATCTAATTTTTGTTTTGCTTCCTCGTACCATTGTTCAAAGATTTTAAAGGGACTATCCTCTAATTGAATCATTTTGTATATACTTGAACACTTTAGTTTTCAAGAAATTTCCTTAAATATTGCAAACTTTCTGTGGCTATTTTTTCGGGTCCTAGATCGAATTTAAATACCTCTACAGACATATAGCCTTTATAATCGATTTCTTTAAGTGCCCGAACTATCGGTGTAAAGTCAACTTTCCCCATACCAGGACCTAATAGGTTCTCATCATTAGCATGATAATGTTTTAAATACTTTGCATATTTTTGAATAATTACTTCACGGGGTTCCTGAAGAAAAGTCATGGCTTTTGTATCTAATAATAATTGGAATTTTGGGTGGTTAACGGCTTCAATAAGTTCAACAGTCTCTTCAACAGTATGACAAAAGTTAGTTTCCCAATGTGTTAATTGTTCCATGCAAATTGTAACATCTCTCTTCTCACAAACGGACATAGTTTGGGAAAAGACTTCGCAAGCATAATAGAATGCCTGGCTGTAAGTAACATCACGCATCACATTTCTTTGTTTAGGGGAACCAAAAACAATGATTTTACCGCCGATGTCCGCACAAAAGTGAACCAATTCTTTTAAATAATGTGCAGTGTAATTCCTTATCTCTGGGTCAGGATGTGTTAGATAAACATTCTCAGGTCCTACAAAAACCCAATGTATTCCAAGAATCTCCAAACCTGCTTTTTCTGCAGTATTGCGAATATTCTTACGAGTTTCTGATGAGATATCTGTAACATATTTCGATATTGTAAAGGGTGCTATCTCCAATCCATCATAGCCCAGGTCTTTTACATATTTAATTGTTCGTTCTATGTCATTCCATTCTTTAAATATCTCATTACAGATACCAATTTTAATTTTCTCCGTCATAGATTTTCCTTTTATTTATTATTTACTATTTTTGAATAATTTTACACGATTGCCCCCCGAACGCTTTGCATTATACATACAATTGTCAGCAAGACGAATAAAAGAGCGAATAGAAAAATTTTCTTTGTATGCAATTACACCAATGGAAAGTGTTAGATTGTTAAATTTTTTTGCTTCGAATGAAGTTCGAATACGGTCTGCTACTAATAACGCCTGATTTGCGTCCGTTTCTGGAAGAATTACTGTAAACTCATCACCTCCATATCGGAATCCTATATCTACATGTTCACGAGTGCATTGTTTAACAATTTGTCCTATTGCTTTTAACACTTTGTCTCCCATGAGATGTCCATGGCAATCATTATAGGTTTTGAATTGGTCAATATCAAACAGTAATAGAGATAAAGGATGTCTCTGTCGTTTTGCTCGTTCTATTTCGGATTCCAACCTATTGTAGAAATATCGTTGATTATATAGATCGGTAAGACCATCTTTTATTGACATCTCTTTTAGTTTATTCTCAAGGTCTTTTTGAGTTGTAATATCTTTGAAAATAGCTAAAATAGAGTGGATTTTCTGGTTGTCTTTTTTTAGACAAGAAAATGAAATATTTACGGGAACCTGTGTTTTATTTTTTCTAATAAACTCTGTTTCATAGTTTTGAATTTCTCCTTTTTCTCTTATAATTTGTTGTATGTATTTAGACTCTTCTTTAGTCCCTGATAAGATAATGGAGAGATTTTTCTCTTTAATTTCATTTTCTTTATAGTCTAGTATGTGGAGAGCTCCTTGATTGGCGTAATTGATTTGAAAGGAAGGGGTTAATATAAAAATTCCATCTACGGAGGTGTTTAGTAGTTGTTCAAGGTATTCTTTTGTTTCCTTGAGTTCCTTGTTGATGTTTTTTAATTGTTGGGTTGCTTCATGGATGCGTTGTTTTAGTTCTTCTTCATGATTTTTATGAGCAATAATTAGAGAACGATGCTCCAAAGCCTTTTTTATAGCAATTTTAATTTCTTCTATTTGAAAAGGTTTTAGAATATAGTCATAAGCCCCTAATCGCAATGCTTCGATTGCATTTTTTACATCGTGCAATCCTGTCATGATTATTACTTCAATATCATCACTTTTTTCCTTTATTTTTTTAAGCAAAGACAATCCATTCATTTCTGGCATTAGATAGTCAACAATCGCTAAGGCAAAGGTTTCTTTTGATAAAATAGATAAAGCGTTCTTAGGAGAGGTTGTACATACAAAAGGATGTTTTAAATCTTTTAAGAATGTGTCAAAAAGTTCAAGGATTACGGTATCATCGTCAATTATTAGTATTTTCTCTGTTTCGCAATTGGGAATACTTTTTTTATTGATTGTATTTTTTGAGTTATTTTTCCCTGTTTTGTTTTGTCTCATTAAGATAAACTTGGTTTTCTGTTATCATTATAGCCATTTTACAACAGCAACAGCGGCGGCTAATGAACCAAGAGCAAATCCTATTTTCCATTTTCCCGGGAGTTTGTTTTTGTCAAATTGTTTTGTAGCGAGAGAACCACTAACTCCTTTTTTTGATGCGAGTTCTTTGTCTGCTCCGATACTATCGTCTTTTTTTTGTGCATGCGAAGGGCTTACAACCAGTAGAATGAAGAGTATAAGAATAATAGAAACTAGGAGAATTTTAAGGTATTTGTTATTTAACATAGAGTTTAAACCTCCATACTAACTATTTATTTGTTCTTAATTAAGTATAGCATAAAAGACAGAAAAATTTTAAAGCAATATTTTATATCTAATATTTAAACGGTTGATTTATTGTTCTTGTTAAAAAATAAGTAAAAAGTATGTTATATGGAGGTATTACGGTCTCCAAAAACAAAGAATTCTCCAATAAGAAGGAGGATAAGACCGCATACTATTGCAAGGTCTGCAATATTGAATATCCCTGTTCTTAAACTGAATGAGCCAAAACCTATACCTATATTCATGAAATCAACAACCCTGCCATCACGAAAAATTCGGTCTATAATGTTTCCCACACCACCCGCTATAATCATTGAAAAACTAATCATGGTTATTGGTGGCAGGTTTGTCTTGAAGAAGATTAATAACAGTAGAATTAGGAGTACTATAGAATTTAAGACGGTGAATAGCCAGAAACGAAGGGAGTCCGGTAATTGGCTACCTAAACTTAAAAATGCGCCTGTATTTTCTGTATAAGTGAGTCGAAATAAATCATGGGGAACCCATGAATCTGGAAAGTGAATGCTCGGCTTTCCTTTTAAATATTTTATTGCAGTAATCTTGGTCACCTGGTCAATTACCAAAATAGAAATTAGGAGGAGTACTACAACAATATGGAAACGAGAATGTTGTATTTGCAAAACGGGAATCCTTTTATTTTTTTATTATTGAAAAATAGTTAGGATGTATTTTAATTTTTTTTTGCTTATAAACTCTACTTGATGTTATGTAAAGAAATAAAGAAAGTAGATAAGATGTTAGTATATCTGTATAATATAATGTATAAAATTTAATCAAACCTTATAACAGTGAAAGGGGATAGTTATGATTAAAGACAATGTGGTAAGTGCACTGAACAAACAAATTAATGAGGAAATTTATTCGGCCTATTTGTATGCCTCCATGAGGTCTTATTTTGAGAAACTGAATCTTAAAGGGTTTGCAAATTGGTTAAGAATTCAGGTTCAAGAGGAATTATTCCATGCAAGAAAATTTGAAAATTATATCTATGAAAGAGGTGGTGAGGTAGAGTGGTATGAAATAAAGAAACCTACAAAGACCTGGAAGAGCCCTGTAGATGCCTTTGAGGCTGTATATAAACACGAATGCTATATTACAGAATGTATTAATAAACTTGCAGAAACTGCGGAAAAGGAAGGAGACCGTTCGGCTCGCATGTTTTTAGATTGGTTTATAAATGAACAGGTTGAAGAAGAAGCCAATGCAGATGAGATTCTACAGAAACTCCGTATGGTAAAGGATGCTCCAGGAGGGATTTACTGGATAGATAAAGAATTGGGGCAGAGAACTCTTAATCCAATGATTATTGCAGATATTACAGGAACTGCTAAAGAATAGCAGAGTCGTATTAGAACATGAAATAAATTTAATTTTTAGAATGTTATTACAGTGGAAGCAGTAAACAATAAAAAAATATAACTGTAGAGGAGAACTGTATTATGTGTAAAGTAAAAGTTCAACAAAAAGCTCCAGATTTTATTGCAACCGCAGTAATGCCCGATGGAAGTTTTAATGAAAAATTTCAACTTTCAGATTATGAAGGCAAGTATGTCTTGTTGTATTTTTATCCGCTTGACTTTACTTTTGTATGCCCTTCAGAAATTTTAGCGTTTGATAAAAGACTGGATGAGTTTAAATCAAGGGATTGTGAAGTAATTGGTGTGTCTGTGGATTCACATTTTACTCACTGGGCCTGGAGAAATACCCCTATAGAAAAAGGAGGAATAGGAAATATTTGTTATCCTCTGGTTGCGGATTTAACAAAAAATATATCAAGAGATTATGGTGTTTTATTGAATGATGCAGTTGCGTTGCGGGGACTTTTCATTATGGATAAGGGATTGATTGTTCGCCATATTTTGATAAATGATTTGCCTATTGGTAGGAGTGTTGACGAAGCAATACGAGTTCTTGATGCTATTCAGTATCATGAAGAACATGGAGAGGTATGTCCTGCAAACTGGAAGAAGGGAGAGAAGGCAATGAAACCGGATGCGAAAGGAGTCGCAGAATATTTATCAAAGTATGCAAGATAAATAAAACGATTGAATAAAAATATATTCCCCCAATATATCTGGTGATATATTGGGGGTTTTTATGAAAATAGTTTAATCTTCATTATCTTCGTCTATGTCAAATAACGATCCGATGTTTCCTTCATATTTTTTCTTTTTTCGTGATGTTTTTGAAGGGGTATAGATATCCTCAATTTCTTGGGATATTTTTTGAAAGTTTTTCTTTCCAGTTGCTTTTGTTTTTTGTTCTTTTTGAATAAATACTCCAAAGTCTCTCGCTATTTTATTCAAATCTTCTACAAACAGAGATTCTGTTGTTCGCCATGATTTCCCAATCTTAAATCCTCTTAGTTTTCCATTTCTGAACATTTGTCGAATAGTAAGTGGTTTTAGTTTTAAGAACTCAGATATATCTTCTACTGTTAATACTTTTTCTTTCGGCATAACATCTTCCTTATTGTTACAAACACTATTTATGATTATATAAATACATATTTGTATATTTAAATTCAAACAATTTCAGTGAAAAAATTGATTCGTACTGAAAATATTATTGACAAATAGAAGTGAAATAGATGTATAATCTAACTAATAATTTTTAAAGTTGTGTGAAAAAATTTAAGTAGTATAGACAGGAGATATTGCGCATGTTGGGTGAACATACTGAGAATATAGAAAAACTCAGGAAGATATTTGATGAAATTTCCGAAATGGATTTGAAAATGACAAAAACTTATCAGGAGTTTTTATTGAAACTTCATACCGCAATAAAACATCAATATGTGAGTTTTTCTAAAACAAGGAAAGAATCTGAGGAAAATTGGAGAGCGTTAAAAGAACAAATAAGTACCTGGGAAAAGGTTTTTGAGAAGGTAGTATTAGAAAACCAGGAATCAGCAGAGCAACTTGAGAATATGAGAAGTCTGTTAGATGAAAAAATATATGCATTAACGACAAAAGAAGATGAATTAGAATTATTATTAGCAGAAAATAGGAATAAGGAGGAAGAAATAGAGAAATTAAAAGAAGATGTTAAGGAGTTACACGGACAAGTAGAGGATTTGAGGAAGGGGATTGGTGTAGAAACTGAAAACGAAATAATTAACAAAGAAAACCTGGATGTCCGGAAGGACGAAGAAGAAAGAAAATTACAAATTGCTTCATTAGAAGGGGAATTGCAAAAGATAAAACAAGAATATGATGAGTTAAAGAGAAAGTATGAAGAAGTGGTAAATACGAATAATTTATTACAGGAGGAATTAGAAAAAGGACAAAAAGAATTGGGGGAAGTATTAGAGCAGAAAGATAAAAAAATAGATCTGATACAATTGGAATTAGAAGAGAAACAAAAAGAGAATTCCCAGTTAAAACTGTTGTTAGAACAATCCAACCCTGAAGAGCAAGTAAAATCTCTTAATGAGGAATTAGACCAAAGCAGAGAGAGAATTTCAGAACTGGAGAAAAAGTTAACAGAGTCTATTGATAAAAACGAATATGAGCAGATAAAACAAGAGTTAGAAGAGATTCAGGGTGAAGTTAGGAGATTAGAAAAGGAGAAACAGGAGATTCAAAAACAATTAGATTTGAAAGATTCTGTTATACGAGAAAAAGAGTCGCAGATTCAAGAACTAAGAAATAAATTGAGTAGTGCTCCGACTAAAGATGAAGTGGAAGCAATAAGAAAACAGTTAAAAGAAAAGGAGGCAGAAATAAGTATTCTGAAAGAAATAAAAGTGGAGTACGATAATTTAAAACTTCGATATGGGAAACTTCATTCTGACTATTCTGCATTGGAAAATGAAAATCGGGAATTATTAAGCACTAAAAAAGCCCTCGAAGAAAAAATTAACATACTTCCTACATTAGAAGAATGGAGTAATCTTCAACAGGAAGTAATAAACAAAAAAGATGAGATAAACAAACAAAATGAATTAATAGGAAAAGAAAGAAATCGAGCAGAAAACTTATTAAAAGAAAAGCAAGAATTAGAAATTGGTATTTCTTCGTTAGAAGAGAAGTTATTGGCCTTAGAAACGGAAGTTGTCGACTTACAAAAATCATTAAGTGAGGCCCCTGATAAGGAAAATTACGAGAAGATGGAAGATGCGTTAGAAACTGTAAAACGGGAGAATGATACTTTTAAAAAAGATATACAAAAACTTTTTATGGAGAAACAGGAATATATTGCTACAAAACAGTCTTTAGAAAAAGAGATAGAAGAGTTAAAGGAAAAACTAAAGAATGCTCCAAAGGTAGAAAATTTGAAATCGTTGGAAAAACAACTTTCTACAGTAACAGCAGAAAACAAAAAGTTACAGCAGAAATATCAGGAACTAATGGGTCTAAAGTCAATAGTATCTGTTGATGATATAAATAAAATTAGAGAAACTATCAAAACTATATTTGAGAATGTTGATAAAATAGAGGAATCACTTCGGACAGGTATATCTGAACAAGAGAAGGTTATACATGCTACATCAACTATACTAAAGAAGAAAAAGAAGCCAAACTTAGGTGAAATTCTTTTGGCAGCTGGAATAATTGATGAACAGCAATTGGAAGAAGCGTTAAATATTCAGAAGCAAACTCCTATGAAACATTTAGGGGATGTTTTAATAGAATTGGGGTTTGTTTCTGAGTATGCTGTGGCCCAATCATTAGCATGTCAATGTGATGTGCCTTTTTCTATATTAACAGAAAAGGATATATCGCTTGAGGCAATGAATGCTGTCCCTCCACGAATTATGCGTCAGCACAATTGTATTCCGATAAGGGTTACAGAAAGGACGCTCACAGTAGCTCTAACAAATCCAATTGATCTCGTGGCGATAGAAGATCTGGAACATGCATCAGGGAAAAGAGTTGAAGTAGTGGTATCTACTCCTTCTGATATTAGAAATTTATTAGAAAAACTTGTTCCAGTAGGTTAATTATTAGACAAAATCCATTCCTCGTTAAACCACGCATGTCGAATGGTTGACCCTTTCGTGCCCTCTTCACGACATGAGTATGTACAGTGAATAAAGCCGTTTCGGGCTTGTATGACGGAGGGGTAAGAATAAGAACCTTTATCCGGTGCAGACTCTTCTATAGGTTTTTTCCATTTCCATGATTGTCCTTCATCATCTGATAGGTACACACTTAATTTGTGCCGTCCACTGATGGTATCATTACATACAAGAGCCCATTTTCCGCTATTTAAAGAAATACACTCCACACTCGAGCCTGGATTCGGAATATCAAGAGTGGAAACATTCGACCATGTTATGCCTAAATCATTTGAATATGCAGTTCGAATTCGTTTAGGAATTCCATTGTCTCTCATAAACGCGATAATTGTTCCATCCCTTTTCTTAACAAAACTGGGTTGAATGTTGGCGATATTTTTAATCTCCTCATCTAAAATTGGATTACTGAAAAACCAGTGTTTCCCCCAGTCATCAGTAAATCCCGCCAGTGAACAGTTAAATACATCTGAATATAACCCCAACATAATTCTATTTTCTGTAACCATAATAGGGTGAATACGAGTCATCCATCCCAATCGTTGATGGAGTTTTGTCTGTGCCATTTTTTTTGCAGATTCTACTTCTTCTTTAAGTTGAGGTTCAAAGGTAGATAATGCTTCAATAGCAGGTTGTCCTTTTTCTATTACATCTAAAAATTTTTGTTCCAGGTTTTGTGGGCGAGTATGGATAACATCCTGCCAGTTCCATTTCGGTGGCCCATCGCTTTCATAATCGGTAGATAGCCGATATTTTAATAAAGAACCACCCCATTGATTATCTTGAACGGTTATCCAGAACAACCATAAAACACCTCTTGGGTCAATAAAAAGGACGGGATTACAGTCAGGAAGGTCTGGTGTATCAGCCATAACAAAGGGTTCGCACCATTGGTTTTCCTCAGTTTTTTTGCGTGCCCCTTGAAGCATTACATCATCACTTGTTCGTTCACCGGAACCATGAAACCATACTGTTAAGAGATTGCCTTCGGGAGTTTCCACGATACTGGAACCATGGTTATGTTTTTCATTAGGTGGAAAGATATCCTCTTTAATAAATATAGGTTGTGAAAAAATTGAACATATAGAAACAACGAGGCAGAACATTCAAGCATTCCTTTTAGTTAGGTTAGACTTTTATAAATATAGACTTTATTTCGAGTATTTTGGCTACAATATAACATATTGAAAGTATAACAAAAACAGTAATAAAGATTGGTAAAGTCCCATTTTGCATTTTTTCTAATAAAGAGACCTGTAGAATAAATATTAGGATAGCCTGAAGAAAGTATATGACCAGAGGATTTTTGCCTATTGTAGTTAATGCATTGATTGTGATTTTTACTTTTTCATTTATTATATAAAAGAAACACAGAGCGATAATGCATAATCCAGAAGAAAAAATAGAATAAGAGGCGGTCATCCCCTTTTGAGTAAAAGGTAGTGCAGGTAGTAAAACTGGGGATGATAAAAAGTAACCGAAACCTATTAAAAGTAAGCCTCCAAATAGCCAGCAAAGAAATGTTTGTAGAGATACTTTGTTCCTGTTGTTTTCAAAAAATACCGCACAAAAAGCCCCACAGGCTAAGATAAATGACCAGCTGAATGGTCCCAATGGTCCTCCATCAATGGAATGCTCCATTAACCATTTTCCGTAGGCTGTATAAGAAAATAAAAGTTGATAAACAGTTAGGTAGGTAATTCCCGAGAAAAGAATGTAAAATTTATTTTTACCTATGAAAGGATATAATAATAATCCTGCGATGCCTATATCTGTTAGTGCGTCCCATACAGCAACATGGAAGTCAAAATGTCCATATAGAAAGCCCAAAAAAGTAATAATTAGGTATCTCTTTATGAATTTTTTTCGTAATTCAGAAACAGGGAGATGTTCTTTGGCTTTTATAAATGAAAGACGATATGAGAACCCTACAATGAAAATAAATGCAGGTGCGACGAAGTCTGCAAATGTAAATCCATATTGATGATGGATTAGCCAATATGGTGAGTTATTAAACTCACAGCACACATTAACTATAATCATTCCAAAGATAGCGAAACCTCTGAATTGATCAATGAACTTCCAACGCATTTATTAATGAATGCTTTCTAATAGGGGAGTTTGAATAAATAAAATTATAAATCGTCTGTGAAAAGCCAATTAAAAAAGTGTGTATAATATATCAGAAAGAAGAAATAATATTATAGTCTATATTTGCATATAATTTTTCGTTTTATGAAGAAGAATAGGAGAAAAACAGTATGCTTAAACAGGGTTTGATTATAAAAGGTGCACCCCCTGCAGTAGGTCCTTATTGTCATGCTGTGAAAGCAGGTCAGTTTTTATTTATATCAGGCCAGGGACCTTTTAATCGTGATGGCTCTGGTGTGGTACAGGGAACCTTTTCCGAACAGGTTGAATATGCTATGGAGAATTTACGGATTATTCTTAACGGATGTGGATGTGATTTTTCTGATGTTGTTAAAATTACTGTATTTCTTACAGATATGAGTCTTTTTTCTGAATTTAACCAAATTTATAGTAAGTATTTTAACAAAGATTATCCATCACGAAGCTGTGTTCAAGTATCCCAATTGCCCGCAGGTATCCCTGTAGAAATTGAGGCCATAGCAATGTGTAAGGATTAAAGTTTTTTATGCCCAAATATTTTTCTTGTTTTGTAATATCTGTATTCTTTTTTATATGTTTATTATCTTTTGAGATTTTTGCATCAGAAGCCATGGAGTTAAATAATCAGGGTGTAGAAGCATATAATCTTAAAGATTATGAAAAGGCCATTCTATTTTTATCTCGTGCGTTATCACTTAGTCCTGATAGCGAAATTGTTCAAAATAATTTGAGTAATGCATTACAGGCATTAGCAGAAGAGGAAAATAAAAGAGGTAATTTTAAAAAAGCCATCGAATTGGTAGACGGGGCAATTAAAATAAATTCAAATAATTTTTTTGCACATCTACAAAAAGGGGTTTTTTTGTTAAATTCAGGACAACTTCTAGATGCTATTCGACATCTTGAGATGGCTGTTAGACTGAAACCGGGATATCTGGATGCACATGAATTGTTGGGGGAAGCCTATTACCGTGATAATGACATTTTGTCGGCCCGAACACAATGGGAATATGTATTACAAATGGAGCCTAACCGAAAACAATTGAAAGAGCGGTATGATAAGGCGTGTCGTGAAGAGGTTGTGGAAAATTCTTTCAGTAAAACAGTTTCACAGTCGCGTCATTTTAATCTGACATATCCTAAAGAAATTACATATAAAATTCGTTCTTATGTTCTTTCTGTATTGGAACAGGCTTATCTCGAAATTGGTAGAAAGTTGGGAGGGATTTTCCCAGCAGGTCCTATTCAGGTTATTCTTTATGATATTCAACAATTTGAGGCTGTTGTTCAAATGGGTCAGACAGTGGGTGGTGTGTACGATGGGAAAATACGAATTCCTGTTATAAATGAGGAAGGGGAAGAATTGTCGGATGAAGAAATCAGAAGGAGAATATACCATGAGTATGTCCATGTAGTAGTTTATGAATTGCTTAAAGATAAAGTTCCCTGGTGGGTTAACGAAGGACTTGCAGAGAATTTCTCAAAAGAATTTTCGAATCGCGAAAAAATGATATTAGAAAAGTTTGTTAATAATAATGGATTGATACCTTATAATAGACTAGAAAAAATATCATTGAAAGATATGTTTGCATCAGAAACAAAAATGTCTCTGGCATACCTACAATCTCATGCAACTGTAAATATGTTATGGAGCAAATATGGACAAGGACGCTTTCTTAACTTTATTCAAGCCCTCAAACGGAGTGAAAATCCAGAAGAAGCGATACGGAATATTTATCATCTTGATTACGCAGGTTTGTCCAAAGGAGTTATTCAGTTTATCCAGAGGTAATTATTACACACAAAGTTTATTCACATTTATATTTTTTCTTTTTATTGTTGTTATCCATCTCTTCTCTTATTCTGAAAACTGTTCTATAAGTGGGATCGTCCTGGATGGACAAAATCTTCCTGTGAGGGGGGCAGAAGTTTATTGTGAAAAAAATTTAACCGGTCCATTAATTCAGGTTTTTACGGATGTTAATGGGCAGTTTGAGTTTCAAAATCTTGCAGAAGGTCCTACCGGTATTTTTGCAACTACTGAAGGTATGTCATGGTCGGGTGTTCATATAAATTTGCCAGCGGAGGAACATATTACAGGTCTGGAGATAGTTCTTCTCCCCTCAAAATCAATCAAAGGAAGAATTGTTGTTCCGAATGAAAAAGGAAAGGAAACCGGTATTTATGGAGCAGAGGTAGACCGTTTTGCGATTTTGGGAGTAGAAAAAGTGGCAATTCCCTGTTCAAAATTAACTCCTTTTGGATATAAAAGAGTGATTTCAGATAAGGATGGCTTTTTTATGTTAAATAAAATCCCGGCAGGACAATCTGTGTCTGTAAAAATAACCCATCCTGATTATGCCATTCAAACAATAGAAAATGTATCAACAGAACAAGATATGAAAATATCTTTGTCTAAAGGTTGTGTTGTATTAGGTTCAGTTTTCACCATCCAGAATAGCAGTAAAGTAAAGGTTGCTAATTCAGATGTTACTATAAAAAATACACAACCACCTTATGAAAGTATCTGCATAAAAACAAATAGTAATGGAGAGTTTACAATACGGGTAAATCCGGGTGTTTATCTATGTAAAGCGGAAACAGAGCAACTTCAAAGTGCTGGGTGGGAAATTAAACAGATTGTAAATCCGTTAGGAGAGAATGTTCATATACAAGTTTTTCCTTCTGTCAAGATATCGGGCCAGGTTATGGACGCTATATCAGGAGAACCCGTACCGGGGGCTAAAGTATCTATTGAACAGGGAGGTAAGAAGGCTTTGTCTCTTATAACAGGAACGAGAGGGAAGTTTCGTGGTAAAGTTGTTCATGGACAGGCAAATATTAAATTTGAGGGTATCCCTGGATATTCTATTCCACAGCCGTCCCAGTTAAAAGTTGTGGTTAGAGGAAAAGACGAGATTGTATTACCCGGTGTTTGGGTTAAGAAAATAGATTTATTAAAAATAAAAGTGAATATTTCTCAACAAAAAACATTGACAACGAAAAGAAGTATTGTTTCTATACTGAACCCCCCTCAATTAGGTTGGTATACAGGGAATATTGATAATCTGCTCGAATTGAAGGTTTCTTCCCTACCTAATGAGGGAAAAATTATCGGACATATAGAAATTCCCGAAGAAAATACGGGAAATGTTTTTGTCATTGATAGTACGGATATTCAAAAAGTCTGTGAATTATCTCTATATGATTTAGGAGTGGTGAAAGGGAAAATAACAGGTCGGGATGAAGAACCCCTTTCAGGGGTTATTGTTTCATGTTTTATGAGGGAATCTTCAGAAAATAATGAGTATTTACTATGGCAGATTCTTTCCTCTAATGAAGGAACATTCTTTTGGAAGTCTGTTGTTCCACGGAAGATTCTCATTTTTAGATTGTATAATAGCGAGGGTGTCTTATTGTGGCAATCCCCAGAAATGCAATTTTCTGAAGGTGAAAATAAGGACTTTGGTAATATTATAGTAGATAATCCAGGAATAAATATGGGGAGAGAAATGAATTTGTTTGAGCATTCGAATTATAAGAGTTTATGTAATGGGAGTGAAGAGGTCGAGAAATTGTTAAAAGGACCTTCTGTCCTGGTATTTGTTGATAAGGTGGAAATTCCAATTATGCAAGAAATACTGAAAAATGTAAAAGATATTTTGGGAAGTAAAACTCAGGTGGGTATGATAGTTGAAAAGGAAATTGAATGTAATGGAATAAACATCCCGATAATATTAGGTCAACGACCATCATTAGCGACGACATACTGGATAGATGGAAATGGTAGGGTTTTTTGTGAGACTTTTGGGCTACCAATAATAATAAAGTAAATGGGTATGAAGAATAAATAAAGAGATAAAGCTTAGATTGGTTTTTAGGTAATGAGAAAATATAGTGGTTTTATTCTATTTTTTGCGGTTATTTTCTTGTTAAATAATTTTACAGGTGCTTATGAGATAAGAGGGGTAGTATGCCAGCCCGATGGTAAACCTGCTTCTGAGATTGATATATGGTTGGTTCACGCTGTTCAAGGTGCAAAGAAGTCAAAGACAGATAAGGACGGAAGATTTGTCTTTTCTAATTATAATTTTGGAGAGGTATCTATTGTAGCAAGAGATAAAGGACAAAGAATAGGGGGTTGTTCCTTTGTTTTAATGCAGGATGAGGGGGAAGTAAATTTAAAGTTAATGGAAGGTGTTAAACAAAAACTAAAAGTTTATAATCCAAATTTAAGTCCTATTTCGGGGGCGTATATTCGGCGATTGTGGGTAGGAGAAATGTTATGCATTCCTCTAGAAGAATTATCTGACATGGGATATGGATGCTTTCGAAGTGATGATGAGGGAGAAATCATTTTAACAGGTATGCCCCAAAGTGGATTTATACGAATTATTATTGGTCATGTTGATTATGCAGATACGTACCTTCCTTTTGTTCCTATCAATGATAAGAAAAGTGCAGACATTATTCTACAACATGGGACAATAGTAAGGGGAAGAGTTGTAAAGGATGGTACATCCGTAAGAGATGCTGTTATTGTTACTTTGCAAAAAGGGGTTAGTAATCAACGATTTATTCTTCCTGTAAAAACGGATGAGGAAGGTTTGTACAGGGTTCGACTTAACAAGGGAGAATACCGACTCTTTGCAACACATCCCGACTATCCTAATACAACTCCAAGGGAAATATCGATTACGGATACGAGTGAAGAAGAAGTTGTAGTTGATTTTGTGTTTAAAACACCCATGTATCTACAAGGAAGAATTCAATTATCGGATGGAAATCCTTGCAAGTTAGCAAAGGTAGTGATTAATGAAGAAAATGGTGTTGAAGATTTTGTTTTTACGGACGAAAGAGGTGAATATATATTAAAATCCAGTTCAAAAAAAGCGAAAGTTCATATTTTTCCCCCTCCGGGATATATCACAGAAATTCTTCCGGAGATTCCTGTCGATTTTAAGGGTGAACAAAAAATTGTTATACCGATGATATATGTAAAAAAGTTGCCTGAGATTGTTGGAAAGGTTATATTTAATGATGGAAAAGGGGCCGACCATGTTTTTGTATGTTCAAAAAATTTAGAATTTCCAATTTATACGATTACAGACAATGAGGGGAATTTTAGGATATGGTTAGATGTAATGCCAGAGGTAAATCCTGTTCAGTTTGTTGTGGAACATGCGCTACGCTTTTTGAAGAGTGAATTTTCTCTTGATATGTATAAAGAGAACAAACCATTAGATATAGTAGTGTCTCCATATGAATCCAATCAAGTGAAATTTATAAATAAGGGAAATGAAAATCGATTGTTGGTATTGATAGATAGACCGGCACCGGATATCAAATGTCGTTCATGGTTTAATTATAAAGGTAATCAAAATCCTTTGCGAGATATGGAGGGTAAAGTTGTTTTGCTACTATTTTGGGGTGGATTTGACAAAACGCCTTATGGACGAAAACATGTAGAAGAAATGAGGGCGTTATTTGATTTGTATAAAGATATTTCAGATGTGCAACTGCTTTCCGTGCATGATGGCTCTTTTGATGATGATGAAGTAGATAGATATATAAAAGAATATCGGATAGAATTCCCCGTTGGGGTAGATACAAATGAAGCGAATACCTTCTTAAGTTATTCGATAGAAGTTATACCCCAGTTTATTCTTATAGATAAGAAAGGAGTTATTCGCTATACAGATGTAGAAGGTCGCATAGTAGAACTTATAAAGGTACTGAGAAGAATGTAAAATTACAGTTATGCGGTGGCTTTATTAACTCGTTTCATTAAACGAGATTTTCTCCGGGCTGCTGAATTCTTATGGATAACCCCTTTTGAACAAGCGCGATCGATAGTCGCAATGGCTTTTTTGATGGCGGTCTCTTTAAGTTCTTCATTCCCGGAACTTAAACTTTGATTCGCCTTTTTTATCATTGTTTTCATTGCAGAACGAATAGAAGCATTTTTCATTCTTCTTTTTTCATTTGTAATGATGCGTTTCTTTTGAGACTTAATGTTTGCCATCGGTAAAAACAAAACTCCTTTTTATATTAGTTTGCTTTATATTTCAGGAAAGATATTATAACAGAAGTGTAGGGACTGTTTCAAAGAACGGAAGAAAAATTAAATATGATATTATTATGTTCTTAAATTAATTGTGATTTATTTTAGGAATGTATATGAACAAAAAAATCCGGTTTTTGATATTGGTTCTTTGTTATTTAGGATTTGCACCTGTATTAAGTATTTTGAAAAATATCAGGGAAAGTAATTCTATATATATACATATAGTTCAATCAATAATTCTTTGGTCCTGGTTGTTTTTAATTTTTTTAATTATTGGTATTTGTATATTTTTGTTAACTTTTCTTGTAGTTTATTTCCCAGATTTTTATCAGAATTGGGATGTTGAATTATGGTTTATTAGTATTTTGAGGAAACTATTATTATGTTGGCTTGTTTTTTGGTTATTTGGTTTTGGAAGTGCTGTTTTAAAGTCGGAACGATTATTACCTTTTATTAGATTATGGATGAAGAATAAACTGCTTTTTTTCTTTTCAAAATCCATAAATATTTTTCTGATTGCTTTAGTGGTCTGTATTTTTTCTATAAATCTATATGCTTATTATTTATTGTATTCGCGTGGAAATGTTTCAAAGGTATATGTACTTTATGATAATCTTGATTACCTACCACAATGGATTTTTAATATAGGTTTTTTACCGATTATTACAACAGGATGTAATATTTATGGAAAGGGAGGAGTTGCTTTACGAGTTGTTGATAAAGAAAACTTTGCAGAAGCACTAAAAAATGCAGAGGTATTGTTTGTCGCTTCTCATGGTATGGAGGAAGGGATGTTATCCCGAAAAGGTACAATTAGGCCCGAAGATATACAAACAATGGAGGTCAATAAAAACTTGAAATTTGTTTATTTATCAGCATGTAAAAGTGGTGCACAAAAGGAAGTATGGGAAAGGGTCTTTATGCCGGCCAAAGTATTGACATATAAAAGAATGACAGCGACATTTGAGCATGCATGGTGGTTCTGGAAGAATGGTCCGAAAGTTATTCGGGGTGAGTATAAAGAGGAATACGCAAATTAAGTTTTTGGCCAGTGGTGTTTGTTTATTAATTTTGAAAATTGTTCATGGGACAGAACATCAGGTTTACATAACAGGTGAGTTAGAAATATGATTTTGGAAGAATGCTCCACTCGTTCAAGATAAGAATAGGCCTGGTTTAAATCTTTTCCGACAGTAATGACTCCGTGGAATTTAAGAATAAGAGCATTATGATTGCGTATCCAGGGTTTTATAATTTCAGCCCCTTCTTTACTTCCAGGAGTTGCATATTCTGTTGTTGGTACTTCTCTTAATGTCATTATAAGTTCAGGTAATATGGGTGTACATAATGATATATTGGCTAAGGATAATACAGTGCTATATACAGGGTGAGCATGGATTATTGCTGATATATCGTTTCTTTCATCATAGGCTGACAAATGAGTATAAAATTCAGAAGATACAGAGCCTTCTCCTTCAAGAACTTCACATTTTTTATTAGTAAGAATTATCTGGCTGAGAGGTAATTCTCCTTTACATACATTGCTGGCTGTACATAAGAATAGGTCTTCGTCCAATCGGATGCTAATATTCCCATCTGTTGAAGAAATAAATCCATTTTGGTACATCTTTTTTCCTGTTTCACAAATAATCTTTTTGTATTTTTCATATCTTTTGATAGGCATGGTTAAGCCCGATTTTTTGAAGTGGGTTTATATACAAATACCCATATTAAAAGACAAATTATAAAAGTTAAAAATACATGTATGGAAAGAACAGTAATCAATTCAGAAGTGATTTTACCTTTAAGGAGGTTTGAATAGCATTCCCAAAGTGGAACAGAACGCACCTTTTCTCCATTTATTGTAATTTCTAATAAAGAAAAGGGTAATGTAATAAATAGAAGCAATATGTAATTTAACCAAAACCAATATAAGGATAAAATTTTGGGTATTATGTAAAGAAAGGATGATTTATTCACAAGGAACTACAGTACACCAGTTTAGGTATTTTTCATGTTCGCCTCGAACGACCTTAAAATATATTTCTTGTAATTGTTTTATTATAGGACCGGGTTGCCCATTCCCGATAATTCTTCGGTCAACAGAGCGCACAGGGACTACCTGTGCTCCTGTACCACAGAAAAATATCTCGTCGGCTATATAGAGTTCTGTTCTTGCTATGGGTCTTTCGATGACATTTAGTCCAAGTTCATTTTTCACCAAATCAATTATTGTGTTCCGTGTAATACCTACAAGGATACTTTCAGAGCGGGGAGGTGTTATCAATTCCCCTTGATACACTAAGAAGATGTTCATGGCGCTTCCTTCAACTACTGTTCCATCTTCGTTAAGGAAAATGGCTTCATTGAAACCTGCCTGTTTGGCTTCCGATGCGGCCAATGCAGAATTAATATAACTTCCTGTTGCTTTAACCCTGCTTGGGATGGCGTTGTCAGATAGACGCCGCCACGAGGATACGCAAACATCCAGACCTGATGTAATATCACAGTAGTCGCCTAATTTAATAACATAACAACATAATTTACTTTCAATCCCTTTTAGTAGAGGACCTAATGATAGTTCACTTTTATATATAATGGGTCGAATATATACCCCTTCTTTAAAACCACTTTTTTTAACGAGTTCAATACATATGGTTTCAATATCTTCAGGTGTTTCAGTGATTTCCATACAAAGAATACGACAGTTTCTTACCAGACGGTCAATGTGTTCCTTTAATTTGAAAATTAGAATAGCATTTTTCTTTTCTGAATAATAACCACGAATCCCTTCGAATAAACCTGTTCCATAATTGAATGCATGAGTCATGATACTTATTTTTGCGTTTTCGATAGGAGTATATTCCCCCTCGAAATATGCAACTTTTCCTGGAAACATTTGTGCCATCGGGTTTACTCCTTAAAATAAAAAAATAAAAGAACTCAGTTCATTTTAATATAAACTGAGTTCTTTACTCAAAAAGATAATCGGGAAATATTATACTTTGTAGGAGTTGATTATCTCAGAAGTAACAGGATCAGGCGTTACATCTGTATTTTCGATAATTACACGATTTGATGAGATACGCCATACAGGTTGGTGGGCATTTTCGTAGTATATATCATTTATTCTGTGGAGTAATTCTTTAGACTCTGTCAAATCAGATTCAATCAAGTCTCTCATAGATAACAGACCAATTACATGTTTGTTTTCATCTACCATAATAAGATGTCGTACACCATTCATGAACATTAGCATTTTTGCTATTTTAATATCTTCGTTTTCGTCTACAAAAATAAGACGGGTATTCATAATATCTTTAATCAATGTTTTTTGTGGGTCCATATTTTTATAAAGGACTTTTCTAATAATATCTTTTTCCGAAATTATGCCTATGATGTTCCCTTCATTATTGGAAACGATAGTGGCACTTATGTTGTGTTCACAGAAAAACTTTACAGCATCCTGAACGGTTCTGTTTTGATTAATAGGCAGGTGGGCCCTTAGTTTAATGTTTTCTTTGAGTGATGCCATTGATTTACCCTTTCTCGTTTATTATATGTTTCTAATTTGGTAAACAAATATAAATATTGATATATTTCTAATAGTAAAAATAAAAATATAAACATATATTTATAAGGATGTTAAATATGGCAAAGGTAATGACAGCAGATGAAGTAGTTAAACTTATCCCGGATGGCTCCGCAATATTAATAGTTCCAATGCCTTCGGAAGAGGTATATCCCGCATTTGCTCGTTCTTATCAAGAGACAGGGCATCCGAAAGATTTGACCATGATATGGGCGGCTGGATTGGGACCCGTAAGTGAAGAGGCAAAGGGGATGAACCATTTTGCTGTACCGGGTATGGTTAAAAGAATTATTGCTGGACATTGTGGTTTGAATCATAAGATTATGAAATTTATTGCAAGCAATCAGGTGGAGGCGTATAACCTTCCACAAGGAATTATGTGTGAATTGTATAGAGAAATGGCCGCAGGGAGACCTGGAATAATAACAACAGTGGGATTGGGGACATTTGTTGACCCAAGGTATGGTGGAGGAAAGGTTAATGAAAGGACAAAATCATGTGAAGACCTTTCTGAGGTGGTGCATATTGGAGGTAAAGAATATATTCTTTATCGTTCTCTTCCTTGTAATGTGGGAATTATCCGTGGCACAACCGCAGACCCTTATGGGAATATTACTGTGGAAAAGGAAGCATTGATTATGGAAATATTAGAAGGGGCAATGGCTGTAAAAAACAATGGAGGTTTTGTTATTGCTCAGGTGGAAAGGCTAAGTGATAAACCCGCAAAACCCTGTGATGTAAAAGTTCCGGGCATTTTTGTAGATTATATTGTAGTGGCACAATCACCTGAGGCCCATCCACAAACACTTTTTGTTCAATATGATCCCTCATATTGTGAACATGTTAATAAAAATATTGAAGATAAAATGGATGTAATGCCTTTAAATTTTGAGAAGGTGATTGCACGAAGAGCATTCATGGAACTAAAGCCCAAAATGATAATAAATCTTGGTTTTGGAATTCCTACAGGTGTTGCAAGAGTTGCTTTTGAGGAAGGGGTCTTTGATAAGTTTATTATGACCACAGAAATAGGGGTTATTGGAGGTATTCCTGAATCGGGTAAGAATTTTGGTCCTGCAAAAAATCCACAAGCATTCCTCTCACAGTCAGCGATGTTTGATTTTTATGATGGTGGAGGTTTGGATATGACATGTGTAGGGATGGCACAAGTTGATGAAGAGGGAAATATTAATGTTAGTAAGGTAGGACCTATTGCAATAGGTCCTGGTGGTTTCATTAATTTAACTCAATCTGCAAAGAAATTAGTTTTCTGTGGTGAGTTTACTGCTGTTGGTAGTGAGGTGGAGATTTGTGATGGAAAGGTAAATATTATAAGTGAAGGGAAGGTGAAAAAATTCGTAAAGAAGGTGGAACAAATCACTTTTAGTGGAAAGTTTGCTGTGGAGAGTCATCGAGATGTTACCTATGTAACGGAACGATGTGTGTTTAAACTTGTTCCAGAGGGACTTATGCTAACGGAAATAGCACCGGGGGTTGATTTAGAAAAACATATTTTAAATCAAATGGAATTCAAACCGATTATCCCCGATGAAGTAAAAACAATGGACGAAAAACTATTTCTTACAGGACCGATGAATATAAAGTTTGAATAAATATAAACAAGGAAGTATTTATATGCCTAAGGAAGGATGGTTTGAAATAAATCATGAAAAATTTTATAGGCGAACATGGATTTCGGAGTCTGATTCAAAAATAGCAAATATTGTTTTGATTCATGGTTATGGAGAACATTGTTCAAGATATGATTATGTGGCGGAACAAATGAACAGGCATGGTATAAATGTTTTTTCATTTGACCAACGAGGTTTTGGACATTCTCCCGGAAAAAGAGCGTGGATATATCGTTTTGACGATTTACTTTGCGATATGGATGGTTTTTTGAAAGAAATCAAAGAAGAATTGGGGGGACTCCCTCTTTTCTTTATGGGTCATAGTATGGGAGGTATGATGCTTGCTCGTTATATGCAAACGAGGAAAGATGTTTCTGTTAAGGGACTTATTTTTTCGAGTGCCTTTCTTGCTATTAATGATGATGTCCCTGAGTTTTTGTTAAAATTGTCTGGAATATTAGCGAAAGTTTTACCCTGGCTCCCTGTCTCGAAAGTAGACAATTCAGGATTGGCCAAGGATGTTGAAGTGGTTAGAAAGGCGGATGAAGACCCATTGGGGTATCACGGGAGTGTCAAGGCTCATACAGGATATATTTTTTACGAAGTGATTAAAGAAATACATTCTAACTTCTATTTAATTCATCACCCGGCAATAATAATTCATGGGAAAAAAGATAGAATAGTTCCTTGTTCGGGGAGTATTGCTTTGTTTGAAGGGATTGCATCAAAAGATAAAGAAATACATTTGTTTGAAGAGGGTTACCATGAAATATGGAATGATTATGAAAAAGATGAGATGATTGAAAAAATTTGTACATGGGTTAAAAAGCAGGCCTTATTGAGTTCTAACTAGTGTAATTGTAAAAAAAAGTATTTAACAGACTCTTCAAAATGTTTTAAAATAATTAGAAGGTTTTTTATTTTAAACAAATGAATAGAGAATAATCTTATGACAAATAAAAGAGAATCACAACCAGCGGATCCGAGAGAAATAATACAATGGACCCGTAGGTACGCACAAAGCCGAACAATATATTTTCTAGTGCAGTGGTGTCTTATTGTTTTTATTATTTGTGTGATAGGTTTGGTGGCGAGTTTGACACAGCAGGCCTATACCGCAGGAAATATGTCTTTATTCTATACTTCTGTTGTTTTTCTTGCGATGACATTTTTTTTCTTTGTCTGGATTTCTGTATCACATTGGACTGCAGAATTTGTTTGGCAGGTTACAATATGGTTTTATGGTAGAGAAGGTTTTGTATCTCCTGAAGAAAATAACCGTTCGAAGCAATTACCTCGTTGGGTAATTGCATTAATAGGTTTAATGTTGGTTTATCATGTTTTAGGGGCATTGCTTATTTCTTTTCGTTATCTTCAACTCCAATATCTACAACCTTTTTCTGCAGTTATTTTGGTCCCTGTATTGTGTGTTCTTATTTATTATCAAGGGTTGGGTTTTTGGGCATGGCTTTGGCCTCTTTTCTACGGATTGCATGCTATTCTATTATTAGCAGGTGTTCCCGTGGGCTTCCCATCTCCATGGTATTTATTAAATATCATGGTTCCTATTTTCGGATATGGATTGCTTGCTATTCTTGTTGGACACATTTATAGCCGCTATGCATTATGGAAACTTAAAACAGTAACACGGCAGGGGCTCGATATATATTCTAATGATAATGATGAAGAAGATGTCCAATGATAAAGGCTTGATATAGAGATGGCTGAACTTGACCGATTAATACACGAACCAGCACGATTAAGAATATTAACAATTCTTGCTGGAGTAGAGGCGGTAGATTTTAATTTTTTATTAAATACTCTGGGTTTGACAAAAGGAAATCTATCTTCTCACATGGACCGTCTTGAGAAAGCAGGCTATGTAAAAGTAGAAAAATCATTTAACGGTCGTATACCACATACAGAATTTCAGATTACACCGGAAGGTAGAGAAGCCTTGGAGAGTTACTGGAGGCAATTGGATAGTATTAGAAATCTAAATACAAAAACCGAGGGAAAAGGGTAATTTGTGTTTTATAAGTTGTTGTTACTCTAAGAGATTATCCAATTATTTTCCCCAGGTGTTCTAATAGAACAGAACATTGTTTTCTTGAGCCAACAGTAATTCGTAATGCGTGTTCCAATCGTCTAACAGGGAAATAGCGAACAAAAACATTTTTTTCTTTCAGTTTTATATATATCTCTTTAGCAGTAGGGGTCCCTTCCCATATTGCAAGTAAAAAATTAGATTGAGAATCTGGCACATAAAAACCAAGTTTTTGTAACTCTTCTCTTAAAAAGTTTCGAGTTGCTTTTATTTCTTTAATATATTCTGTGATTTGGTATTGATATTCAAGTGCTTTTATTCCAATTCTCTGGGTTAAAGAATTGATGTTATAGGAATCTTTGACTTTAAACATATCGGATATAAGTTCAGGATTTCCCACTGCAAATCCCAAACGAATTCCTGCGAGGCTAAATGATTTTGAAAATGTCCTACCAATAATTAAGTTTGGATATTTTTTTATCCAGGAGATATAACTGAAATCGCAAAAATCGACATATGCTTCATCAATAAATATCAGTTGTTCCTGGTTACTGCATATATCCTTTATTATTTCAGGAGGTGTCGGTACACCGCTTGGAGCATTGGGATGTGTTATAAGTACTAATTTTGATGAATCCCATGTAAAAGGAGGTGATAAATTAAAGCTTTGATCCAGTTCGTGATAATGGAATTTGCATCCATGTAGTCCTGCAAGAACTTCATATAATGAGTATGTTGGATATGTAGCAGATATAGTTTCGTCGTAATCAACAAAAGTGCGTATGAGGATTGATAAAATTTCATCCAAACCATTTCCAATAAGAACCCATTCTACTCCCGGTAAGTTATATATCTGGACAATTTTTTTTCGTAATTCTAATGCGAGGGGGTCGGGATATTTTCGAAGTTCTTCCGGAGAGATTTCTTTAAGAACTTGTAATATATTATCAGGGGGTGGAAATGGATTTTCATTTGTGTTTAGTTTTATTACATCTGTTTCTTTCGGTTGTTCTCCAGGAGTATAGCCTTCTATTTTGTTTAGTCTTTTAATGCAATATCTACTCATTACGAATGTTCCTTCGGTTTTCTGTTCTGATTTCTACTGAAAAAGCATGTGCAGTTAATCCTTCAATTTCAGCAAAGGATATAATATCCTCTGCTTGATTTTGAAGTCGGCTTTGCGAATAGAAAATATAATTAGAGACTTTACGAAAGTCTTCAACGGTTAAAGGAGAACTAAACCTTGCTCTTCTGCTTGTAGGTAAAATATGGTTGGGCCCTGCGATATAATCACCCACAGCAACGGGGGTCATACTGCCGAGCATTATAACACCTGCATTTTTTATTTTTTCTTCAATTTTTCTTGGGAATTCTGTTTGTATATTTAAATGTTCTGGAGCAAAGTAATTAGTCAATTCAATGACTTCATCCCAATCTCTTGCAATAATATAGGCACCGTAATTATTTAATGATTCTTCAATAATGTCTTTTCTTTTAAGATTTTCTAAAAAGTATTCTAATCGTTTGTTGACTTTATTAATAATATCTTTATCTGCATTTACTGTAATAAGAACAGAACAGGCTTTTTCATCATGCTCCGCTTGAGCGAGTAATTCTGAAGCTATAAAATCAGGATTTGCATTTCCGTCTGCGATTACAAGGACTTCTGACGGGCCTGCTTCACAATCAATATCGACAATATCCCTGACCATAGTTTTTGCAGTAGCGACATAAATATTCCCAGGGCCTGTAATCTTGTCCACAGCGGGGATGTGTTCTGTACCATAAGCAAGACCAGCGATGGATTGTGCTCCGCCAATTCGAAATACTTTTGTTACGCCTGCTAAATGGGCCGTGGCTAAGACAACAGGGTGTATGGTACCGTTATATGAAGGGGGAGAGACCATAATGATTTCTTTTACACCCGCTACTTGTGCTGGAATAACATTCATCAAAACAGAGGATGGATAGAATGCTTTTCCCCCGGGGACATAAACACCCACTTTTTCGATAGGAGTTATTTTTTGACCAAGAATAGTCCCATCGTCAAGTGTTTCTTCCCATGAATTTCTTAGATTTCTTGAATGAAAAATACGAATATTTTCAGCAGAAGTTTCAATAATTTTTAATATTTTTGGGTCTAAAGCATTGAAACTCTTAATAATTTCTTGTTTTGAGATTTCAAATTCTTGAGGTTCTATAAGAACACCGTCAAATCGTGAGGTAAATTCAGCAATAGCGGTATCTCCATTTTTTTTGACGGTGTTAATAATCCACTGAACTGTTTTTACAACAGAATCTGTACTATCTTTTGAGTCTTCTTCAGAAGAGTAACGAGATGTTATCCATTGTTTAACCTGATTCAGGTCAGAGTCTGTTTGAATCTGAAATGTTCTCATCGTTTCTATTCCTCATGAATACGCTGAATATCTGCACCGAGGCTTGCAAGTCGTTCTTCAATTCTTTCATATCCTCTGTCTAAATGATAAACACGGGATATTATAGTTTCTCCTTCTTTTGCCATAAGTCCTGCAATAACTAAAGCGGCACTTGCCCGCAGGTCTGAAGCCATGACAGGTGCTCCATTAAGTTTTTTTACTCCTCGTATAATAGCTGTATTGCCTTCTAAATTAATATCTGCTCCCATACGAATTAATTCTGCAGTATGTAAAAATCTATTTTCGAAAACGGTTTCTTTGATGATACTTGTTCCCTCTACGCAAGTAAGTAAAGCCATCATTTGAGCCTGGAGGTCTGTCGGGAAACCGGGATAGGGGAGTGTTGTTATGTTTATGGCTTTGAGGGGTTTTGATGGGGCTTTTATATGTATTGAGTGTATTCCTATTTGTATCTCTGCGCCCATTTCATTTAGTTTTGTAATAAATGTATGGAGGTGTTCAGGAATGACATTGTTTATCAGAACATCTCCGTTTGTAGCCAGTCCAGCAATAAGGAAAGTTCCCGCCTCAATTCTATCTGGAATGACATGATGTTCTGTTCCACTTAAAGATTTTGTCCCCCTTATTGTTATCACTTCTGTCCCGGCACCTTCTATTTTAGCCCCGAGTTTATTTAAGAAGTTTGCTAAATCTACAATTTCGGGTTCTTGCGCAGGATTAAATAATCGAGTAGTACCTTTTGCTCGAGTTGCAGACATCATAAGATTTTCTGTAGCTCCGACACTAGGAAAGTCTAAATAAATATCCGTTCCCTTTAATTTTCCTTCTGCAACAACATATCCTTCTTCTAACCGTATCTTTGCTCCTAATTGCTCCAATCCTTTCAAATGAATATCTACTGGGCGTGTTCCAATAGCACAGCCTCCAGGTAATGAGACACGGGCTTTTCCAAACCGAGCCAGTAAGGGACCTAATATGAAGAAAGAGGCTCGCATCTTTCTCACTAAGTCATACGGAGCAACAGGGGAGATTCGGTTTGGAACAGATAATGTCATGTATCGTCCTGTGAATTCTATCTGTACGCCCATTTGTGTTAGCAGTTTATCCATTGTGAACACATCATGTAAGCACGGAACATTATGTAAAACACAGGGAGTTTCTGCAAGGATAGAAGCGGCCATTAAGGGAAGAACAGCATTTTTGGCACCATGGATTTGAACTTTTCCGCGTAATGGATTATTCCCACGAATTATAATTTTGTCCATAATATACTTATCTATCAGTTATTATATAGAACGATGAAATATTATTCTTATTTTACTAAAAACGATAAAATTTTTATAATAGACGCGATAATCGGAAGTTTTTTACAGATTAGTTAGAAGTAGGTACCTCTGATTGTTTTTTCTCTTCTGTTGTTTGGGTGTTAGCAGGAGGTGGGACAGGACTTGTATCTATGTTTGCTGTATTTTGTTTATTGTTGTCAACTGTTATAGGGGTTGTTGTATTAGGTGTTTTGGTGTCAAATAAGGCATCTAATTCTTTATTTTGTTCTGCTGTTATTTCGTTGATAACCAATTCGGGAGCAGAGCCTTTACCAACTTTTCCAGAAATTGTAGAAAGGAGAATCGCAAGGACCATAAAGATACCTGCACTGATGTAGGTTAGTTTCTGAGGTAGAGTCCGTGCTAATTTAGGTCCAAATACAGATTCAGAACCTGGGCTTAATCCAAAGGCACCTGCGAACCCAGCACCTTTCCCTTTTTGGAGTAATACAATAGTAATTAATGCTATACAACAGGGCAGGTAAACGGCAATTAATAATACCCACCATAGGGTTGTTAAAGAGAAGATAGTTTCTAACATAGTCTGTTAAAATACCTTTTTGTAGTTAATTTTTATATACAGGCCTTTATTATTTGCGCAAAACTGTCTGCTTTTAAAGAAGCCCCACCGACAAGAAATCCATTTACATCGGGTTGAGATATTAATTCCTGAGCATTTTCGGGTTTTACACTTCCACCATATTGGATAGGAAGGTTCTCTGCTGTTGATTTCCCAAATTCCCTTTCTATGAGTGAACGGATGAACGCATGGGCTTCTTGTGCTTGCTCCTTCGTAGCGTTTTTACCTGTCCCAATAGCCCATACGGGTTCATAGGCTATTACTATATTTTTCAGTTGCTCAGAGGTTAAATCTCGGAGACCTTCTATAATTTGTTTCCTTAATACGGATTCTGTCTGATTTCCCTCCCTTTCGTCAAGGGTTTCTCCGACACAGAACATAACTTTTAATCCAGTCTCGACCAAATATTTTAATTTTTGATTGAGCAAAGAATCTGTTTCGGTAAAGTATTGTCTTCTTTCACTATGACCAATAATTGTCCATTGACATCCTACATCAATTAACATTTGGGGAGCTATTTCACCTGTATAGGCTCCCGACTCTTTTAGATAACAATTTTGTCCGCCTAACTGGATGTTTGTCCCTTTGATTATTTCGGATACTGGGTAAAGGGATGTAAAGGGAGGACAAACTATTATATCTACTTGATTTATATTTTCAAGCAAAGTTTTTAATTCTTTAACAAGTTCTACTGCTTCACTTACCTTTTTGTTCATTTTCCAGTTACCGGCGATAACAGGCTTAATCATGTAATAAATTCCTTAATAATTTTATTTTTTAAATAAAAATTTTCCTTGAACTTATATACTCTAATATTTTATTTTGGGAATGGAACTATAGAATATCATAAAACGGTATTATATATCAAAACCTATTTTGTAGAATGTGTTCTATAACTAATAGTTGTAAAGGCTTTTGTAGATGTTAATATTTTGAGAAGTATGATGGAAATATCTTCAATAAAGGTGTAAAACACAGGTACTATAACAAGGGTAAGTACTGTGCCTAATATTAACCCTCCTACAAGTGCTTTACCCAGTCCTGAAAACATAACAGCACCACCTGTTTTTGCAGTTGCCAGAGGCACAAGTCCCAGAATTGTTGTTAGTGCGGTCATCATAACAGGTCTTAAACGATCTTTACTTGCTTCGATAATGATTTCAGTGAGGTTTTTATTTCTTGTTTTTCTTAAGAAATTGATATGGTCAACGATTACAATGCCATTGTTCACTATAACACCGACCATAAGAACACAGCCAATAAGGGTAATCATATCCCAGTATGAATTTGTGAAGTAAAGTGTCCATGAAGAACCCACAAGAGAAAGTGGGACCGTTGTCAAAATTACGATGGGAAGAAGAAGTGATTCGAAAGTGGCACACATGACTATATAAATTAGTACAATGGCCATGCTCATTGTTACTGCAAAATTTGTTAGGTTTGTCTGAACTTCTTCTAACTCAATACCGTAGTTAAGAGTATATCCATCAGGCATTTCAATTTCAGATATAAGGTATGTTAAATCTCTTTTTATTCGTGTTAAATCTTCAGTGTTTGCTTTTGCACGAAAGTTGATAACATTTCGTCCATTATATCTTTTTACGACTTCAGGTCCGGGTTTTCGTTCATAAGTAACAACCTGGTGGAGAGGAACTAAACTTCCTTTTTTTGAAATTACTTTCAGATTATCCAGATTTGCTTTCGTTTTTCTGTCTTCCTCTTTATATTGTAGCCATACAGGTATTTCTCGAGTTCCTTCTTTTAAGTAAGGGAGTTGAGCTCCTCTCAGGGCTGTATCAATTGTCTGAGCAATTGTGAAAGGATTAATACCCTGTTCATCTATTTGCCATTCATTCATGGCTACACGCATTTCTTGTTTTTTCTGTTCAACATCCATAGATATGTCTGTAAAAAGAGGATTTTGTTGTAGAGTAGATTTTACTCGTTGTGCTTGTTCATAAAGAATATCATTATCTTTTCCAGTTAATCGCAAAGTTACTTCTCGAGAAGTTCCCGATTCTCCTGTATCTGCGATTGAAAATTCTAATTTTCCCCCGGGAATATTTGAGGGAAGGGTATTTTTAACGATATTTAAAGCCTCTTCTGTAGTACATGGAGGATTCTCTCCAATTTCTCCATCGTCTTCTGTGTATAAGTAAACATGAATTTCACCTCCATTGTCTCCATGGAAGAGTAAAATATTTTTTATTGCTAGGGTTTCTCTGAGGGGTTCTAATTTTTGTGAGAGTTGGTCAAATAAATCCCTTACACGGGCTGTCTCAAAATTTTGATCAAGGGTTACTTTTATATCCACTTCCCGTGTATCTAATTTAATTAAATCTTTCATACCTACGGATTTTACCGGAACTAAGTATGATATTATCAAAAATATAGATAAACCAATAATGAAAGCCAATCTGTTTCTTAATGACCAGCGAAGACAAATCTCTAATAGAAGGTATATTTTTTCTAATATTTTCAAACTCCCTGCTTTGTCTCGAACAAATATTAAAAGTTCGCTTAAAGAAAGGAATATTTTATTTTTCGAAATAGTTCCTTTTGAGGGAATTCCAATGCTTAGTATTAAAGGAACAATGGTTAAAGCAATTACCAAACTTCCTAATAAGGCTATAATTAAAGGCCCCCCTAATTGTTGCATAAAAATAGACATTCTGCCTGCTTCTAAATAGTACATAGGGATAAAAACAACAATTGTGGTTAATGTGGATGCAGAAATAGCCACACCCACTTCAGAGGCCCCACGAGTTGAACTTGTTTTTTTGTTATAACCTAATTGTTGATATCGGATAATATTTTCGACAACAACTATAGCATTGTCTACTAACATACCAACAGAAATAATAAGAGAGACCATGGTTATGATATTGAGAGACATATCTGCAAAATACATGAAGATAATACCAATCATTAAAGATGATGGAATGGCGAAAGCAACGATAAATGTAGGAATGAAGCGGTGCAGAAAAAGGAGCAGAACGATAAAAGCCATTATTCCCCCATAAATTCCTTCACCAAAGAGGTTATTAAGTGCACGATTTATTAAATCAGATTGATCAAAAAATATTTTTGTTGTAGTTCCGTAAAAAGCGTCTTCTACCAAAATGTTTTGTAGCTCTTTTTTGACACGATTGCAAACGGCTACTGCATTAGCCTCGGATTCTTTAATGATTAATAAAACCACCCCCCCTTTACCATCTAACGCTACTCTTTGTGCTTTCTCACGGGAGCCAAATTGAACTGTGGCAATGTCTTTTAATCTCATTCCATCCTTATTAACGATGAGATTCTCTATTTCAGATAGATTTCTATATTCGCCAGATAGGCGGGCAAAATATTTTTTGTCATTTTGTGTCACAGAACCAAGAGATACATTGACAGAGGAAGTACGAAGTGTATTGAGTAAAGAAACAATTGGAATATTCAAACTATTTAAGCGATCCTGTGAAACTTCAATAAGAACTTCTTTTTCAGGAATAGGAGAAATAATTTGGATATCGGCGACACCATCCAGCCTTCTAAGTCGTGGAATTAGAGAGGTCCTAATTAAATAAACATAGTTTTCTTCGTCACCGGATTTGAACAATCCAATAGCAATAACAGGAATGGAACCTGAACTGAACCTTTGAATAATAATTCGTTGTACTTCTTCAGGTAGAGTTATTTTTAATCGTTCGATTCGATCTCGAACTTCAGCAGTTGCAAAAGTCATGTCTGTGTCGAGGTCAAACCACATATTGACCATACAACCGTTGGAAGAGCTTGTTGTAGAAATACTCCTCAAGCCGGGGATAGTTCGAAATTCTCCTTCTACAGGTACGGCTATTTGTTGTTCTACCTGTTCTGGTGATCCTCCGGGATAAGGAATGAAACAGCCAATGAAAGGGCGGTCAACTTTTGGGAGAAATTTTAATGGTATACGATACCAGGAAATAAAACCTAACACCAAAATGGATAAGGAGAGCATGATTATCGTTATAGGTCTATTGATTGCTATTTTGGGTAATGACCAATTCATTTTCTTTTTCCCTGTGGAAGAGGCTGGAGAACAAATAATATGCCATGGGAATGAGCCATAGTGTCAGAAGGGTGCTTGAGGAAAGACCAGCCATAACGGTTAATGCTAAAGGTTGTCTTAACTCAGCTCCTTCACCCCGTGATATTAACATAGGTAGTAAGCCAAGTACGGTTGTTAGTGTCGTCATTAAAATAGGTCTTAAACGGACTACTGCTGACTGGACAATAGCGTCATGTAGCGAAAGTCCTCTGTGAATAAGTTGGTTTGTATAATCGATTAAAACAATAGAATTGTTTACTACGATACCGGCCAATATTATAGAGCCCAGGAAAACCATAACATTAAGATTCGTATTTGTCCAAAATAGTATTAATATAACGCCAATGAAAGCGAGAGGAACGGAGAACATGACTAAAACAGGGAGCCAGATTGATTCAAATTGTGATGCCATTACTACATAAACGAGAAATACGGCTAATAATAGAGCAAATCGTAAACTTTGGTATGATGTTGATAATTCTCTGTTTTGACCGCCGAGTGTAATAAAAAACTCACGGGGTTTTTCTACTTCTCTTAAAGTTTCCAATACTTCATTGGAAACACCGGCTAAATCCCTCCCTTCAATATTTGCAGTAATAAGTGCGACTCTTTTTTGTCCTATTCTTCGAATATCACTTGGACCTATATCTTCAATTATTTGAGCCACATCACAAAGGCGGATAGGAGTGGTTCCTTCTACTATAGATAATTGTTTTAGGTCTTCTATATTTTGTAAATAGACCTGGTCTGTACGAACGCGAATATCAATTTTGTCTCCCCCTCGATTAAATTTTGTTGCAATTTCTCCCTGTATTTCAGTCCTTAATTTATTGGCAACTTGTATGGGGGTTAATCCTTTTTCAGCAAGGAGTTCCCTATCTAACTGAATTAAAAGTTCAGGATAGCCCGCTTGTATTGATATATTTGCGTCTTTTACACCTCTTATATCCTTTACTCTCTGGAGACATTTTTCTCCAACATTTTTTAATATATTCAAATCATCTCCAAAAATTTGGACTTCCAGGTCATTTTTCATAGTAAACAGGGTTGGAAGTGAGAATACAATGGATTCTTCGGGTAGTGGAATGAGTGTGGAGCGAATTTCATCAATAATTTTATCTTGTATTCTCGCTGTCTGATTTCGGTTTTTTAACAATATGGTAAAGGTAGCTTTGTTTTCATTTTTCCCTTTGCTTTCAGATTTTGAACTTTCCGTACCGACTTGCAAAGTAACTCGTTCAATTAGGGGATGTTCTTTAAGTTTATTTTCTATTCGTAGTGCTTTTTGAAGTGTTTGTTCTAATTTTGTCCCTGCCCGAGTCTCAAAAAGGATATTGAATTCTCCTTGTTTCATCGCTGGGATTACCTCTTGGCCGAGATTTGGTAAGATTTTTAAAGTATAGATAAAAAGAATAACAGCAAGAAATACAAAAAGGGGGGAATATTTTAAACTATAATTGAGTGAGGTTTTATAAATGTATCGGAAACTTTCAAATCCGATATGAAAAAATTCAAGGGGTATATAGAGAACAATTTGAGTAACTTTTTTAAAAATCATGAAAAGAAATAAAAGAATAAATAAGAAGGGTAAAATTAGAATGATGACGATGACGATAAATGGATAAAGAAGAAGATTTAATATTAGCCATGAGGTTATTTTGAGAAAAATATTAAATGGAAAGAATAGAATTCTTATGATGTTTTTGATTGTGGATTGAGAATGCTTGTATTTAAAAATCTCTACCCAATTGTTTTTCGATTTTCTGAAATGTCTCTTTAATATGTGCACTATAATAATAAAAAATGAGGATACTGTATTTTTATGTTTTATATTTTTATAGTATAGGAATATACGGATAGGAGAGACAATGTAATTTGTATTTTCTGATATAAAGTGGGTTTTTGAAACAACCAGAGGATTAAAGAACAAAGCAACGAGTAATGAGGCGAGGAGTGAAAATGTAACGGTTAAAGCAAGGTCTCCAAAGATTTGTCCTGCAATTCCTTCTACAAAGGCAACAGGGAAGAATACGGCTACAGTTGTAAGTGTTGAAGCTATTACCGCAGAACCTACTTCAGATGTTCCTCGGATAGCAGAGTCAATAACAGAATCGCCCTCTTCTCTGCAACGAGCAATGCTTTCTAATACTACGATAGAATTGTCAACAAGCATACCTATGCCGAGTGCGAGTCCTCCCAATGACATAATATTGAGAGAAATATCCCTCATGAACATAGGAACAAAAACAGTAATGATTGATATGGGGATAGCAAAACCTATTGTAAGGGTACTTCTTAGCTCACGGAGGAAAAGGTATAAAATAAGTAATGCCAGTAGACCTCCATTAATAGCAGAGTTTTGAACTTCTTCTATAGAACTAATAATAAATTGTGACTGGTCACTAATTATATGAACTTGTGCATCTGGGGGGAGAGAACTGAGTAGATTTTTCTTTTTAAATTTTTCTCTTCGAGATTTTGGGTCTTCAAGAGTATGGATTCCATCAGCATCTTTAGCAACAGGCTGAAGTCCGAAAGATAATTGTTCATCAATTAATTCAGATAAACTTTTTTTTCGTTCAATTCCTAATAAATCTTTTATAAGATTACATACCGTTACAGTATTTGAATCACCTTCTTTGTAAATCTCTATTTCTATTGCTTCCTCTCCATTGATTCGAATAATAGTATCTTTTTCTTTGTTTCCCCATCGGACAGTTGCAACATCTTTTAATTTAATAGGGACTGTTTTTTTTGTTAACTCTGTAGCGTTTTGTGGATTAGGGGATAAGGATTGAATAGGAAGATTGGATATAGGATTGGATTCCAGAGAGGAGAATCCTATCGAAGAGGATACAATTACATTCTTAATATCTTCAATATCTTTAAATTCTTTCAATGTTCTAACAATATATTCTGTTTTCCCTTCAACTAATTTTCCACCTGCAACATTTATATTTTGGCTTGCAAGACTTCGGATAATATCGTCTAAGGATAATCCTAAAGATTTAAGTACTTTACTGTCTACGAGGATTTGGATTTCTTCTTCTTGTCCTCCTTTAACTACGACTTGTGCAATACCGGCTTCCGCCTCCAAATCGCTTTTTAGTTTTCTTTGAACAGATTCGCGTAGTGTGGTTAGATATGGAGTTTTGTTATCAGGATTAATGTTATTGGGAGGTGTAATTCCTATACGAATTACTGGGTCCAAATTGGGATTGAAACGAAGAATAACTGGTTTTTTTGTAACTTCTTTAGGGGGTTCAAATAAGTCCAATCGGTCTCGCACATCTTGTTGTGCTATATTCATGTCGGTGTTCCAGAGAAATTCAAGTGTTATTTCAGACAGACCTACAGATGAAATACTGCTGATTTCAACAAGTCCACTAACAATACTTAACATTTCTTCAAGAGGACGGGTAACTAATTTTTCCACATCTTCTGGGGCAGCGCCTTCAAATTCTGTTCGTATGGTAAGAGATGGATATGATATTTCGGGCATTAGGTTAATGGGAAGCTTTTGGTAGGAACGCCAACCGAATACAATTATAGTGATAAATATCATTATTGTAGTTACAGGTCTATGTATTGGGAAGGATACTACAGATGATGTTTTTTGTTTAGTTACCACTTCTTCGTCCACGGTTGCTCCCCACGGTTTTTTTATTGGTTATCAACTTGTTATAAGGGCTTGAAATGCAACAAATCACTTTTCAAGTGTTTGAGGTGCTATGTCCTGAGTTTAGTATTTTCTCAAGTGATGTTACTTCTATTATAGAACCGGGTTTTAAATTCATTTGTCCTAAAGTAATAACGAGAGTATGTTCATCAATTCCCTTTAATATCTCATAGTGAGAACTATCTTCAAGCCCGACCTGGATTTCTATTTTTTGTGCGGTGAATTGTATGGATTTATCTTTTATTTCTTTTAAATCATATTTATTTATGTCTGGTATATCTTTTGATTCTGCTATAAAAATATATTTTTTACCACTTTCTTCTAAAACTGCATCTTTAGGTATTACAACTGCTTGGGGATGAACTTCCATTACTAATTTTATTCGTGCAAATGCAGAGTCTTTAATACATGGATTCTTGTTGTTTTCAACAAAATGTAAAGTTGTTTTGATTGTACCCGATGCCGGATCTATTGTAGGACTAATTCTAAATACATTTGCTAAGAAACTTTCCGTAGGGCATGAATCAACTATCACCTCTGCTTTTTGTCCTATATACACTTTAGAGATTTCGCGTTCAGGAATGTTTATGGGTAAAACATAAGAATCAGGATCGACGATTGAAAATACAGGCATCCCTGTACTTACCAAAACACCTTTTTGTATGTTCCTTCGGGTGATTATTCCGTTTATGGGGGCTATAATAGTTTGATTTTTTAATTGGAGTTGTTGAATCTTCAATGTTGCTTCCGCTGCATCTAATGCAAAGCGGGCATTATCTCTCTCTACTTTTGAACCGATACCTTCTTTTAAACTGTTTTCTGCAATCTCCAATGCTGATTTACATTTTTCAATATTCACCCTTGTCTGTAAAATTTGAGTTTCTACTTCTGATGTATCCAATTTCGCTAAAATCTGTCCTTCTTTTACATAATCTCCTTCTTCAACTAATAGTTCTTCACAAATCCCTATACCCTTTGATATAACATCAACTTTTCTTTCTGCAGATACTCTTGTGGTAGTTTCAAAATATTTGCTTATATCTTTCTTTGTGGGAAAGACAGCCTCTACAGGAAATGCTATGGGTTTTGTTGTATTTATTTGTGTATTGTTGTCATTTGCATCAACCTTTTTATTAAGTGAACAGCTATGAGTAATTAATGAAAGTATAATTATTAAACAAACTAATATAAGATTGTGTATTGTTCTTTTCATATAACTTGTTTTTCCATCATAAATTAAATATATTTTATTAACAATATTAAGACAATTAATATTCTATTCTATATTTTACTAATTTGACTAATTTTTATTACATTTTGTGGCATTTTTTTTGTAATTGATTTGTAATTAAAATTTGAAGGAATAAAAATTTGTAAATAATTTCTTGACAATTTATAATAAAAGTGGCATTATTAATAAGTGATGTAATTAATGTTATAATTGTATATATTTTATATAATTGTTTGAATAAGAAGGACACAACTGGAGAAAACTTGTATGAACAAATCCGTATATTTTTTATGTGTTCAGGGATTCCTGTTTTTAACTATATTATTGACAATTATGGGATGTCCTAAGGATGAGGTGGGAGGAAGTCTAATTGTAGAACCTACATCTTTAGATTTTGGTTCTGAGGATGTTTCTGCGAGTGTTCTTGTGTGGAAAAATAGTACAACAAGTTCTATAGGCCCGATAGTCGTAGAATCTCAAGTCCCATGGATTTCTGTTGAAGGTTGTGCTTCAACAGGTGAAGAATGTTATAGTTCTGGACCCTTAGATAAAAAACGCATAAAAATAAGGGTAGATAGAGAAAAGACCGATCTGGGTCTTAATTCAGGTAATGTAATTGTTCGTGCCACAAATGCTCCTTCTATAGCAGTGCTAATTACATTAACAGATGCAATTAAAGTTGATTTTGATGCGTCAAGCAAGTTTGCTACGGTAAATGAGGCGGTTCGATTCTTTAACCAGAGTGCTGTTCAGTCCGGTACAATACGAAAGGTAACATGGGACTTTGGAGATGGGGGAACATCCAATAGTTTTAATCCAACATATTTTTATCAGAAACCGGGAAATTATACTGTAACTTTAACTGTAGAGACAGATAAAGGTGTCGAGAAAAGAAAAAAAGAAAATTTTATAAATGTAATTAGTGGCGATCTTACAGTTGATTTTTCTTCTAGTTCACAAATAATTTTATTAGGCGAAGAAGTTCAATTAATTGATAGGAGCCGTTCTGAGAAAGAAAATATAATTAATCGTTTCTGGGAATTTGGAGATGGAAAGACAAGCAATGAAGTGAATCCAAGGCATAGATATGAAAAACCCGGTATTTATTCGGTTTCTTTAACTGTATATACGGAGAATCAGAATAAATCATTGACCAAAGAGGGTTATATAACTGTTCAGGATGGGGTCCCACCTCGAGCAAAGTTTTCTGTTAGTCAAATAAAGCCCTTTATTGGTATTCCGGTTCAGTTTTCTGATTTGTCTGTATCGGGAAGTGCTCCTATAACAGATTGGCTCTGGGACTTTGGAGATGGGAATACTTCAAAACAACAGAATCCAAAATATGCTTTTTTGAGAATTGGCAATCAGCAGGTAAAACTTACGGTTACAAATAAATTTGGTAGTAGTTCCTTTTCTTTACCGATTGAAGTAATTTATATGCCTCCAACAGCCGAATTTTCTGCTCAACCTCTTGTTATGTATATCGGAGAATCTGTGTTTTTTGCCGATTTATCTTTGAAAGGGACAGAAAGGATTGTTCGTTGGTTATGGACTTTTGGAGATGGTTCAACTGAAACGATTGAGTATCAACCTTATTCTCATGAAAATGGGAATACAACCCATGTTTATACCCAATCAGGAGTATATTCGGTGTCTTTAACCGTAAATACTAGTACTACTTCAAATAATGAAAGCAGTATTACGAAAAATTCGTATATAACAGTTCATAAGGCACCGGACCCAAAATTAAGTGTTTCAACGAGAAGTCCTGTTATCCAAAGGGAAGTTGTTTTTCTTAATCGGACTGCTTTAGGAACTGAGACAGAATTGACTTATGAATGGGATTTTGGAGATGGTTCGCCTGTTAAAACTGTAAATACGACAGAGTCCGTTTCTCACATTTATACAGAGCCAGGTATCTACGATGTCGTTTTAAAGGTAAAGACACCTTTAAAAACTTTTAAGAGTGAACCTGTAAAAGTATATGTAGATGCACCTCCTTTACCTGACTTTGATTATAACCCGAAACGAATTACAGTTGAGGATTTAGTTCAGTTTACTGATTTGTCTAATTCTGAAGGGACAAGACCAATAATAGGTTGGGTTTGGTCATTCGGTGATGGTTCCAATGTGTCGACCATGCAAAATCCAAGGCACCGTTACACAGTAGCAGGAAAATATAAAGTAGAGTTATATTTATTGTTTGTTCATTCTAAGAGTGGCGAGCAACTTAGAACATCTTTAGTATCGAAAACATTAACGGTGGGTTCAGCACTTCCGCCTACTGCTGGGTTTAGAGTAGAGAGTCCCTGTGCTATTGTAGGTAGTGAAGTGAAATTCTTTGACCAATCAAAACCGGGGACAGCACCTATTGTTAATTGGGAGTGGGATTTTGGAGATGGAGAAACTTCAGATGAACCTTCCCCAATACATATTTATTCTACACCGGGGATTTATACTGTAAAACTAAAAGTTCAGACAGAAGGGGGATTGGAATCAGAAACAATAAAACAAGACTATGTTGTAGTTAGTGACTATTCAAGTCCGTTAGATATATTTGTAAGGGAACGGGACCCTGAATATACATGGACAACACCTCTGGAGTATCCTGTTAATTATACATCGGGTTCTGTTTCAATACGATTAGCAACAGCATATATAACTCGTATGACTTCACAGGCATGGAGGGAAGCAGAAGAGTTATATAGCGGAAGAATCTGGAAACATAATTTATCAATTATTGTTCCTGAAAGAAAACGAAATAATACAGCGTTATTGTTTGTTGATGGTGGAAATATAAATAGTTCCCCGCCAGATGAACAAGAAAGACTTTTCTTTGGTCAATTATCCGCCTTATCTGGTTCTATAATTGTGCATATAGATAATGTTCCCAACCAGCCTATTGTATTTATTGACGATTATGATGAAGAGAGAAATGTTATTCTTAAATCTCGTACAGAGGACGATATTATTGCTTATAGTTATGATAAATATATGAATGAGTATGTAAATGGGAATGAGGATTATCGTTGGCCGGTTTTGTTTGCAATGGCCAAATCTGCTGTTCGTGCAATGGATACAACTCAAACCATATTAGGGAATAATGCTCCGGCAGATTTCATTATATCAGGTGGTTCAAAACGAGGGTGGACTACATGGTTAGCGGGACTGACAGACTGCCGTATTAAGGCAATTGCACCTCTTGTGATAGATGTTCTGAATATGGACAAACAAATGGATCATCACAAGAAGGTTTACGGTTATTGGGCGCCTTCTATTTATGCCTACGCACAGATGAAAGTTTTTGATAGGCTGGTTCCTGATGAAGGGAATTTATTCCCGGAGGCAGAATCTCTATTAAAACTAATAGACCCTTATGAGTATTTAGAACGAACAGAAAGTATTCCTAAGTTTATTATGAATTCTTCTTGTGATGAATTCTTCGTTCCTGATTCTTCATTATGGTATTTTAATAATTTATTGGGTGAAAAATATTTGAACTATGTTCCAAATGTCTCTCATAGTCTTGGAAATGATTTTGATTTTGATACCGAATCTGTTAGAAACCTTTTGGCATGGTTCTTAGCAAAAACGCAGAATATTCAACAGCCAATTTATACATGGCAAAAAATTACATCAGGAAACATAAATACTCTAAGGGTAACTGTAGATAGTCAGTTCATCTCTCTTATTAAAGAAGTCAAGTTGTGGCAGTGTAATAACCCATTTGCGAGGGATTTCAGAAAATATAAAATTGATAGTATTGGAGTACAGTATCAAAGCCAGACGCTACAGTCTGTATCTCCCGGAGTATATCAAGCGACGATAACGACTCCTTCACAAGGATATACCGCATACTTTATTCAATTAATCTTTAATAATCCCGCAAAATTCCAGATGGCGGTACCGGGTTTGTCTGTCCCGCCACTGGTATATACAACTTCCATATATATTACACCAGAAAATTACCCTGATTATGTATCGGCAAGATATACAAATTATAAGTATCCATACCTGGTTCTTCGTGGTTCCCCATATCAAATGGGTTGGGATTATGGAGACCTAATGAAGAATGAAATAATTAACCATACGAATTATGTGTTTGGTAACTTAAGTAGGTTTGGTGTAACACAATCGAATCTTGATAGTGCATGGAGTATACAAAAAAATAGTATTGATACAAGGATACAAGAAGAGTTAAAAGGTATTGCGGATAGTACATCTATCAATTATGATACTTTGGGGAAATTGCAGTTAGTCGAATTACTAAGTACATATACAACAACAAAGACTTCAGGGGCACTGCTATGGTCAACGGCGACCAATATGCCCTCATTCTTTGAATATTCTCCCTTGATTCAAACATATTCATTAAATAGGCAGTTATATAGTGGTGGTCAACAAAGTTATCCTGTAGTGGTATTCTATATTCCTGAACATGGATTTCCGCATGTATTATTTACATTTGCAGGTATGGTTATTGCCAGAGCTGGTGTTAGTGCAGCGGGTCTTACCTTTGGGGATATTCCTGTAAGTGGTGAGACTATTTTATTGAATGAGAATATGTTAACTGCATTTCGAAGTGCTATGTATGATGTTAATAGGTTGGAAATAATGAAAAACTGGACAGATATATCTTCATTGGGAAGATTACATTCCTATTTGTTAGGTGATGGAAGATATGAATTAAGAGGAGGAAAATTTGTCATAAAGTCGACATCAAAAAGTTTGATAAGGGACAATGATACAATTAATGATGATTATAGACCAAATGTTTTAAGGAATGTTGTTTATGGTGCAGATATATTAACAAGGGCTAATAGTATTTATACATTAATAAGAGATAATTATGGAACATTTGTAGAATCAGGATTATATATTTTATCACAGAGAGGTGCTATTAGTAATTCTAACTTAATGAACCTAGTGATTGATGCAACATCTTTTAAAGGATATGTTGCTGTTGCAAGTGGAACTCAAGGAGCTTCTACGCAGACATTTGAAATATATAATTTCCAGTCTATTCTGCCATAAGTATTTCTGAGAAAATATTAAAGGTTTAAGAAACGAAATCTATTAGCGATTGAATGGAGAAGTATTGCATGTCCGAATTGATTAAACGCATTCTGCGGGGCAAGAATATTCTCGAAAAATTAAAAGAATTAAAAGGTAAGGTGTTAGTTGTTTCGATGGAAATACCGTGGAAGGGAGTTGAAAAATATATTTCTTGGAAGCCCACTCAAATACTTTGGGCCCAAGAGATGGAGGTAAGCATAATAGACGGGATTGTTAAAAACTTGGTTGATTTTGACTGGGTAGTAGGCATAGGTGGTGGTGTAAGTTGTGACTTTGCAAAATATATTTCATGGCAAAAAAATATACCTTTAATTTTAGTCCCTACAATAGTATCAGTTGATGCACCATTTACTCCTTCTATTGCTGTAAGAGAAAATAATGTGGTGCGATATGTGGGAAATATTGTTCCTGAGAATATTTTTATAGACTACAGAATTATTAAGGATGCCCCGGAACACCTGAATAGGGCAGGAGTTGCCGACCTTTTGAGCATACATACCGCGTTGTGGGACTGGAAATGTTCAGCAGACCATAACAATGAAAGATATGATGAACAGATTGCTATAGAAGCAGAGCAATGTCTTGTAATAATTGATAATATGGCAGAAGAAATATACAATGTTACTCCTAAAGGAATAGATACTATCGTGGATTTATATTGTAAGGAAGTGGAATTGTGTAATATCTTTGGGAATGCACGACCCGAAGAAGGTTCAGAACACATCGTGGCATATCATGTGGAATACCTGACAAAAAGGCAATTTTTGCATGGTGATTTAGTGGGATTCGGTATATTTTCTATGGCTCGTTTGCAGGAGAATAAAGTAGAGTGGATAACAGATTTGTTAAAAAGATGTGGTGTTTCATATCGGGTTGATGGTTTGTCAAAAGATGAAGTATCCAGAACTTTATTGGAATTAAAAAAGTTTAAGGATGAAATGGGATTGTTTTTCAGTGTGATTGATGTGAAAGAGATTAGCAATAATTTTGTAGATAGTGTATTATATGAGTTGAACTTAATATAATAGAAGGAAAGGGATATGGCAAAAATGTTACTGGTTACATTAATATCATTAATTATGATACTTGGAATATCAATGAAAACATGGACAGATGAGGTTAATTTTATTGAGGGAAAACCTATTTGGTTAAAAGATCGATCAAAAGTGATGAATGACTTTGCTGGATTTAGAGCAATATTTAATATTAATAATATAGAGGATATTATATTGCGATGTGTAGGACATGATTCGTATAGAGTTTATATTAATGGAAAATTTGTATTTTATGGACCTGCAAGGGGGCCACATGGTTTCCATAGGGTGGATGAGGTTAATATATCTAACTATCTGCAAAAAGGAGAAAACATCCTTGCCATAGAGGCTATCGTCTACAATGTAAATGGATATGGCAATACTAATCAGCCAGGGTTTATTCAAGCAGAGGTCGCTCAAGGCAATAAAATTTTATGTGCAACAGGTTCCGATAAGAATCCCTTTATGGGGTTTGATTTGAATTATAAATTTAAAAAAGTTGAAAGATATAGTTTTCAAAGAGGTTTTACAGAAGCATATTGTTTAACTCCTCACTCATTGGATTGGAAAATAAGAAAGGAAAATGTCCCTACCCCATATGAAATAGAGATTTTGGAAAAGAAAGCACTTATTCCCCGTCGTGTTCCTATGCCAAAATTTGAAATCGTTTCACCTAAGAAGATAATCATAGAGGGGAAAGTGGATTTGAATAAACCAGTAGAAAGACCCTGGATTAATAAAAGTGTTGAGCCAAGACCTACATTTCTTGGTTATCCCTTTGACCAGTTAGAATATTCACCCCCCGGAGATTTTCAGAAAATAACAATCGATAAGGGAGAGCAGATAGACAAACCTCTATCTTTTCCTATTCATATTAGTAATTCGACTTATAACGCGTTTGATTTTAATAGGAGTATGACGGGTTTTATTTATTTGAAAATTAAAGTAGAGGAACCCACGAAGATATTTGTTACTTTTGATGAAATGCTACGAAATGGAATGGTGGACTGGAAACGGTTAGGTTGTCACAATTTGATTGCACTTCATTTTTCTGAAAAAGGGGAATATGAGATAGAATCTATCGAACCCTATACATTTAGATATTTACAGATAACAAATACAAATATTTCAAGTACCCTTATATCGGCAGGAATAAGATTGTATGAAAATCCAGAATCGCAAAGGGCCAAGTTTGTATGTTCCGATGATAGGTTGAACAGAATTTTTGAAGCAGGAAGAGCAACTTTTGCACAGAATGCGGTAGATATATTTATGGATTGTCCTCATCGAGAACGGGCAGGTTGGTTATGTGATTCATTCTTTACATCGAGGGCAGGGCTTGTACTAACAGGTAATACCTCTGTAGAAAAGAATTTCTATGAGAACTTTATGCTTCCGCCTAAATTTGAATTTTTACCTGATGGAATGTTGCCAATGTGTTATCCATCGGACCATAATGATGGAACTTTTATTCCTAATTGGGCGATGTGGTTTGTTATTCAATTGGATGAATATCTACAAAGGAGCGGTGATTGGGATTTAGTGAATGCACTCAAACCAAAAGTATTAGCATTGGTTAAATTTTTTGATAAGTATAAGAATTCAGATGGGTTGTTGGAGAAACTACCTAGTTGGGTTTTTGTGGAATGGTCACGAGCAAACGATTTCGTCCAGGATGTTAATTATCCATCAAATATGCTGTTTGCAGGTGTACTTGATGTAGTGTCGAAGGTATATAATCTGCCGGAATATAAAGAAGAGGCAGAAAAGATTAGAGAAACAATACGCAAACAATCTTTTGATGGAACTTTCTTTGTGGATAATGCTGTGCGTAAAGATGGGAAGTTGGAAGTTACCCGAAATTGTAGTGAAGTATGTCAGTATTTTGCATTCTTCTTTAAGGTAGCCACCCGGGAGACCTACCCAGATTTATGGAATATATTAAAAAACGATTTTGGACCGCATCGGAAAGAGAATAATAAATATCCGGAGGTGCATTTAGCCAATTCATTTATAGGGAATGTTCTCCGAGCAGAATTATTAACATTAAGTGGAGAAGGAGATAAAGTTCTCGAAGAGTCTGTAGGTTATTTAGATTATATGGCTCAAAGGACAGGCACCTTATGGGAGAATGTTCATGATGAGGCTAGTTTAAATCATGGTTTTGCTTCCCATATCGTATATATTTATGATAGAGTTGCCCTGGGTGTTTGCGAATATGACCCTATTAATAAAAAAGTAAAGATTGTGTTTCGTCCTTTGAAATTAGATTGGTGTGAAGGTGAAATTCCTATAGGCAGTCAACAGAGTATAAAAGTTAAATGGCAACAAGATGATAATACTATTACATACTCAATAAATGTTCCTGATAATTATTCTGTTGATATTGAGAACTTAACAGGTAAAAGTCTGGTTAAAGAAAACTAAATATTATTAATTAACCAATGAAGAATTGAAAATCTTTATCTATGAGGGGTTCTATGTCTTTCTTGTAAATTATGGGGTCATTTAATTCGTCTTTGTGTGTCTCCCAGAAATCCTTCCACTCATTAATCGATTCTATCTTTTTGCCATTTAGTTCTACTTTCCATAGATTATTGAGGGCTTCTTTACTGGAATTTACAATTTGTGGTTCAGGATTATTGAGATTTTCTATAAGAACAGGAGTGATAGACTTTAAACCAATATGGGCTACTACATAGTTTGTTATTATACGAACATCTATGTCAGGGTCTACAAGACCGCGAATAATTAGGTTATAACTCTCTATATCTTTTGCTATTGCTAGGAGTTCAATTGCCTTACTTCGAATTGATGGGGCCGAGTCAAAAATCCTTTCCCTTAATATTCTAATTGTTTTATTCATGTCTATTTTAAATAAAATTTCCAATATATAAGGTGTAGTGGAGGGGGAATAAGAAGGTAGATAATATTCTAAATAAGGAAAGATATTCATAGTTTTTTGGAGTTCTAACAATCCGTTTTTAGCGGTAACGCGATCAATTTCTTCACCCCATTGCAATCTGCTGATAAAGGCCTCAATTTGTGCCCGCTGATCTTTGGTTAGCTTCGTTTTTTCTGTAAGTAATTTATCCTTTTCTTCCCATTCTTTTTTAGCCTCCTCTAGATTTATTTCACCCGTTTTGTTATTTTTTTCAATATTTACAATTTCATCTTTTTTGTATTTGAGAATATTGGAGCCAATTTTTATTGTATATACTCCGTCGGAAGATTCTTCAATTATTTTACCATCAAAAGTTATTCCATTTTGAAGAGTGAATGTATCCGAAAAAGAAACAACACATGGTATAAAAAGTAAAATAGATAATATGCAAAATATTCTTTTGCCCATTTTAGTACTCCTGGAATTGATAGGTTAAGTAATTATTCTTTATTGAAAATAAAAAGCAAGTTTTCTATAACTTACAACATTTGTGTCTGTAATTTCGAGGAATCTGCGGACACGAGGGTCATAATACATTGTTAAACCTATTCCTACACCATTGTTTGCGGGTACAAATACTCCTAAGTCAGCAGCAACAATACCTCCACGAATAACCATTCTTCCATAAGTATTTGAGTTGTGTCTTGTCTTACTTCTCACAATACACCATATTGAATTGTTACTGTATAAAAGCCCATCGAATCGAAATGGTCTTCCAGAGTCAGGACGCGTTAATTCATCATTAAACCAAATCCTTCTTAAATTATTTTCACTTATCCAGTTCATGTCAGGACTGCAATAGTGATATGTAGCTCGGGTTAAAATTTCGAGTGGTAAGCCTTTTTGGATGAGATAATCTTTTAATAACTTTACACCTGACTCGTTATACTTGACAGCGTGTTCATCTGTTGAATCATAAATATAAATTTTGTCAGGCTGACTGGCTCTTAATCCATAAAATCGGGGTTTATAATTGGGGTCTGCTAAAGCTTTTTGTAATTCCATGCGATTGAACAATTTTAATTCTGATGTAGTAAAGCTGAATTGTTGTCCTCTTCTTCCCGAGACGATTTGTCCTGCATCGACTGAGTCTGGGTCAAAATATCCCCATCGAAGAGTTTCCGTAACGCCATTAATAGTTACATTATTGGTTCTATTCGGGGTTCTAACGTCAATACTATATTGGTTCCACTGTGGGTACTTTTCGCTATTTCTTGCACTATGGTTAACTCCACGAGCAGTAAGATAATCTCCAATCATAATGCTTCCCCCTGCTACAAGAGCAAAAGCATTAGTTGTTCCATCCTCTGCTCTTCCAAATTCTCCCGGAGCGTCAGCATAAGTCACATCGCCTACTACATATACATTTCCTCTAACCAATAATTGCCCCTCTCCTTTAATTTTACCTGCAATTATTAAATCTCCATTGACCGCTACAGTTCTTTCTATCTGTATGGGGTTCTGCTCTGTACCAATAAGAATAAGATTTCCATTATAGGTTCCTGTTGTGGAAAGACTGTTAATAGCAGAATTTGATACAGT
>CAKZKR010000037.1 GCA_937124615.1 uncultured bacterium | reverse complement strand
GAGGCGGGGACAGAAGATGGCTATGCGCCGGGCTTAGAAGGAGACAAGAGTTGTCAACCGCATGGTTCGGACTACAATCCACAGGATTGGCAAATCAGTTTGAGCGAGTTATTACGATTAATCCAGTTCTTCAACTTTGGAGCGTATCATTCCTGTCCCGGCGTGGGTGAAGACGGTTATTGTCCGGGTGCATAAGGAATAAGGGAAAGAATTCCTATCGGGGCGGGGACAGCCCCGCCCCGATATAAGGGGATAAAATGAGAATTCAATTTTTGTAACAAAAATCTTCCCGCATATTTCAGAATTTTTTTTTATTTTTCTAAGAACAAAATATATCCCTATAATCCATGAATGAAAAACATTCTTTATTTAGGAACAGATTTAAAAAGGTTGTTTAGAAGAAACGGTTTTTTAGGAGCAAAACGGGTTTTCATCTGAAGTTCACTAACAGCGATGCCTAATGGTCTTGTATCATTGGAATTGGGGTCATAATTTTTGGGCACCCAGGTATGGGAACGGAAACCAAGAAGTATAAAATTCTGTTTCTGTGGAGGTATTTTTATAGAGACTCTTTGTAGCCCTACTTTATCGCTTAGTGAAATTAAAGGTTGCTCATTTAATAGGATGGCGTTATCGGTATGTTTTGCTTGTGAAGGTATGTAAATATCTAATGTAAGTGTGTATTCTTTGTCTGCGAGGATGGGCAATCTTATTAATGATTGTTGTTTTGTCCATCTTTTGGTCGTGCCGGGTTTTATCCATTCCGGTCCCTTTTCGGCTCCATGCCAGTTCTTAATAAAATATCGGTCTCCACTACCTCCAATTCTGAAAATGAAATTTTTCATATTATCCTTTTTCGGTAGATTCGGTGGCTCTTCATTCAAAGCCAATTGTGTTTTTTTGCCGGCATGGTTAATTACATGAAGTCCACCTTCTGCCTGATTCCCCGTAATAATGGCAGATGTAACATCCTTATTGATAACAGCATGCAACAAACCTAAGAAGAAGGTATTGCCCTGTAATATCATTTTTCCGCGATCTATTTGAATAGCGGGATGTCCTTTGCTGTTAATGTCCCACTCCCAGAAATTTGTGCCGATGACTGTCAATTGTGTCTGGGCACTGCGGTGCCAGAGACACCTGTCTAAGGGACCCCAAAATGCACAATTATTCAAACTTACTTTGCCAGCACCTGCGTCGGGAAGTATTTCAATTCCGGCAGAGTCTGTACTTTCCCATCGGCCGACAAATTCTCCGTTGGTTATTAACAATCCAAAGGGTTGTAAGTCTTCGACTAATACAGCCCGACGGCAACAATCGGCACCGATACCTAAAAAACTGCCGTTGCAGGCGCCGTTTTTTGTCTTTGAAAATTTGTATCCTACTCCGTAGCCGAAACAGAAAGTGTGGGTTACATATTGCCAATCTGTTCGAGCAAATTCAAAAGCGGTTCCATTTTCGTTTATCCAGAGGCAGTACGGGTCATTTGGTTGATAGGTAACACCGAAGGGCCAAAAATGACAGTTCTCTACACGGGAAATATCATAACAGGCATCAATGTATAAGCCCCGAAATGAGGGGTAGCCAAAGACATTTCGAATCATCATGCGTGCAGAATCCTGAAAATGTAGAGCTTCGTAAGGATTAATGATACAGCAATCATACACAGCAGTATCGCTTGTATGTTGTGAAAAGACCGTAGGGGGATAAGGAACTGGGGGCACGGTATCTTTTGTCCACTCTGGATAGGAGATAATAAACCCGGCTAATGTGGCATTGTTGCCCGCAAGGGTAATAAAAGGTTCTGCTTTCGGTTGATTTCTCCCGGCGTAAGCATGTAAAACAGAGCCTACAAGATTAGGTTTGTCATGATAGAAAGAAGTGGGTGGAGTTCTGAAAGTTCCTTGAAGAGTTACTCCGGCAGGAATTTTTAGATTTCCTAAAATCTTGTAAGTTCCCGCAGGGACAAGGACCAATCCACCACCTATTTCACTGGCTTTATCCAATGCCTGTTGAAATGCCTGTGTAGAATCTGCAGAGCCATCGTTTTTTGCTCCAAATTCCAATACATTTAAGGCAAAAGGGGTCGGATTTTGAAGGGGAATGTCTCCTGTAACAAAAGGCAATAGTGAAAATAATAATAAAGTTTTCATCTTCTTTCCCTTATATTATGTTCTATTTTTGTGATTTATATAGGTTACAGTTTTAATAGAGTGGAGGTCAAATTAAGAGTTATTATAGATGCATAATAAATAAAGATACGCCCTGCGATGATAAATAAGCAGGGCGTATATGGATATTATTTGAAAAGTTGTGTTTAGTTGTTCTTTGCAGGAACGGGTATTTGTGAATAGTTGATGGCTGATATTTGTGTTTGCGACTGTAGTACAAATATTCCGTTGCCACCTCTTACTAATGGAACCTGGAAATCATTTGTGTAACAACGGCTAATCGTGAGATTTACATAATTATAACCATTTGTTTGAGTAGGTAATTGTTGCAACAGCTCTTTGGGAATGGTATGGGAGCCGTCATCTGTTAAGATGCAAGTAATCGTACCGATATTGTATGTTAGGTCTTCTTCGTTAAATAAATGTGAAGTAAGGGTAACAACGATAGAACTTCCTGAAACAGGGGTACTGGGGGCATGCCATTGTAGGAGTAGGTCTACTTCTGGGTTAAAATTGAATGTTTGCATACCATATTCCGTTTGGGTAATTTCGGGAGAGGTAACAATGAGTTCGGGCGGAATTTGTCCAGTTACTTCAAAAGTTCCTATATCCAGTCCTCCAGGCCAGGATGCAGAAAATGCAGTCTCCGTCTGAGTTGGCTGAATAGGTTGCATATAATTCAAAATGAAAGTAGAGAACATCCATGGTTGAATGGTTCTCATTTCTCCCATGAATGCTTCCGACATGCGAATTAAACTTGTGGATTGTTCCGGTATCTGGAATAAACCGGGCGCCCCCGGGTCAAGACCAGACCAGTTGATTTGAGGAAGGTTTTCCATATAATGATTTGGTTCTCCCTGGGAATAGTCTAATTGGAAAGATTGGAATGAACACTGGTCGTTAGGCTCTGCGACGGGTTTTTCTGGTAAGGATGCAAATAGAGCAGATGCATTGAGCAAATATTGTTGCTCCATAAACGACGAATACTTACTCTGAATAACATTCATAATCCCGACATAGGAACCGTCTCTAGGATATTCTACTGTAATGTCTGCAACGACACAATCCCCTGTGGAACAGGAAGTGTTTGCTCTTGTAACCACAGTAACAGGGGGTCGTGGAATTATATATACAGTTATAGGAACACCTGCAACGGCATCAAGGCAATAATGTCCCGATAAATCGGTGATGGCTTCTGTCCCTGCGGAAGAATATACAGTAACATTTCTAATCGGGTTGCCACCACTATCTGTAACCGTTCCCTGAATGCAACTATTGAATGATATAATAATATTACCGATATTGATACAATTTCCTGTCTCGCAAGAATTTCCTACCGTATTTGCGTCGATTTGCTGTTTGTAAACCTGAAGTTGTCCGCCCGCTAAATAAATTTCAAGGGAAACTGTGGAATTCCCTTTTACATTTACGCAGAAAAATCCTGTCTCCTCCGAATATGTGGTGGTCACCCCATTATAGGAAACACCGACACCTTTAACTACAGCACCTTTAATAGGTTGCCCTTTATTATCTTTTAGATAGCCTTGAATGCAAGTCTTATCTGTAATGGGTGCATCACAATTCCACCAGGATAAATGCTGAATTTGTGCTTTGTAATATTTATTTCCGCCATCATTATAAACCGTCCCTTTACCGGATTCTATCCAGATCCCTTTTTCTTCGTCAAAATACCATAGAGGCACCTCTTCGCCTGCATTCAGGGGTGAATCATCGGGAAGGTCAAGTGTTATTTCAGCGGGGTTATCTTCTTTCCCGGAAGTGTTTAAATAGACTTCTTCTCCATTTTGTTTTATAGTAAAGTCTGCCAACGCAAATGACTCTAAATCAACGCGTTCACCCTGTTTTGACGAAGGAATACCCTGAAAACCTCCCGGAAAGGCCTCGATACCCCCTGGAGTTTTTAAGTCCAAAGGAGTGATGTAAACTTCTACAGGACCTGTAATAGGATTCCCAACTTTATCAAAGAAAGAATTGGGGGGTAATGTTATTGCGTTCCCTGAAGAGTCCGAGGCGGTTCCCCCGTTTTCAATGTTGGGAATATCAAGGATTTTGATTTGCTTTACCAGTGTAATATTGACAGTCAAAGGTAAGATATCTCCCACTTCAATTGCAATACTATAAGGAGCATACCCTTCTTTTGTAGCAGAAAGGACATAATTCCCTTTGGGGACATTTTGTATGGTATAAAGTCCTGATGGGTCCGAGTATACCTTGAAACTTGTACTTAATAACTCAATGGCTACATACGCCAAGGAATTTAAATCTGTATCTTTTACCCAACCTATGATGGAAATATCAACTCCCGTCTCTCCTTCTTGTTCTCCTTCAGTAGTACCTTCCTGTGTTCCTTCTTGTTCTCCTTCCTCTACTCCCTCTCCTTCCTCTT
>CAKZKR010000036.1 GCA_937124615.1 uncultured bacterium | reverse complement strand
AAATAACAGCAAAAAAATATTTACATACATTACCTTATCCCTATGAAGGCTTCCGATTAGATGACCTAAAAAACGAAATACACGATTACTATATTCAACAAGCTCTGAAAATAAAAAACAACAATCAATCCGAAGCGGCAAAATTACTCGGCATAACTCCCCAAGCCATAAACCAGTATCTTAAAAGGAAATCAAATTAGATGCAATCTACCCTTTTCATACCAAATAAAAAAAAGTTACTTACAACAAACAAGTATTGTGTGTTTATTCCAAGATAGTAAAGAACGATATAAAAATCAAAAAATGTCCTATGCAACCCTAATGGAGATGTTGTAATGAACGATAAAAAATTACCAGAGATAATTGAAAAAGTAGCCCTCGCCGCATTACTTCATGACATCGGAAAATTCATAGCAAAAACAAATGGAGAAAAATTACAAAACGAGTCAGAAAACAACCAAAAAATTTCTCACGCCTCCTTATCGAAGGAATTCATAGAAAAATTCATCGGCGACCAAGAACTTATAGCATGGGTCAGCACTCATCACGACTCAAATCCCGAATCAGTAGAAGCAAAAATAATCAAACTTGCAAATTGCTTATCCTCTGGCGAGCAAATACAAACAAAACCCGAGTCCGAACCTCCCTCAGAACCCCAAACTGACTCCCTCTTAGAAAATATCTTTGACAACCTTACTTTAGAAACGAAAGAAAGTAACTCTACCAACAATCCATCTCATGAAAAAAGTTATTTTCAACTATCCGAATATCCAACCTTCGATGATAATTTCTTACCAAAAGAATCACTGCAAACCATAAAAAATGAATATAAAGATTTATGGCAAAAATTCATACAAGACCTAAAAACATTAAGCGGGTCAGAAAACCAAAAACTAAATTTACCCTACACAACATGGCTCACGCTTATAAGAAAATACACCAACAGATTCCCTTATATCCCCTCCAATTCCAATGCACCCACCTCAGACATTAGCCTCTATCAACACTCCCGAATAGCCTCAGCAATTGCCTCTTGCCTCACTTATAGTTTGAAGCAAGGAACTATTAAACCAGAAGATATAGACAATTTTATCAACATTTGGAACAATGGCAATATCCCCAAACAAGAATGTGATAAAAACAGCACAGAATCAAATTCCCCTGAACTCGCAACCTTCCTCTGCGGTGATGTCTCCGGAATACAAGAATACATCTATTCCATCCCTACAAAAGGCGCCGCAAAACAACTCAAAGCCCGTTCCTTCCTAATCCAACTCCTGTGCGAATTCATTGCTAACTATATTTGCGAATATTTCTCCATGCCCCCATGCAATATCATTTATTCCAGTGGCGGAAGATTTTTCATACTCCTACCTTGCAATGAAAAAGAAAAAATAAAAGAAATCAGAGCAACCGTATCTGCACAACTTCTGGAAAGTTTAAAAGGCAATTTACATCTCCTCCTCGCTACTACGCCTGTCCATCTAAATCATTTCGCTATTGGTGAATTCACAAAAGTTTGGTCAAATGTAACCCATGAAATCAGCATAGAAAAAAACCAAAAATACTCAATCTTCTCTGCAAATAAACACAAAGAAATCTTCGGTCCCTTCGACAAAGATAAATACCCCGTTACGGCCATCACCGCTTCCACTCAAGCCGAAGAAGAGGATGCAGATTTAGAACAAATCGCAAGACAACTCCGTAACGCAAAATGGATGGTTCGAACAAAAGTTACAGGAATCATCGAAACAAATCCCGAAGCCCTCGAATTCATTAACACCTTAAACTATAATTACCAATTCATAAATGACACACACCATTTACTCAATTTACTCAATGAAATATTCGAGAAAAATATAGACATTGTGGAGGTTATAGCATTAAACACATTAGATATAAAAAATTTACCAGAACAAATAATTGAAAAAATTCTAACACACAAAATCCCAATCAATTTCCGCGTATATGCAAACTACTGGCCCACATTAAAAGAAAATTACGATGCAAAACCTCGTGAATTTAAAAAATTTGAAAACGAAAGTGACAAAGAGTATAAAGAAAGAATAGAACATAAAAATTTTTTCCCAGCATTATTTGAACATCTCGCCGAAGTAGCCACAGGTCCTGAAAAAATCGCTATATTCAGAGCAGATGTCGACTCCCTCGGGAACATATTCGCGAAAGGTTTAAAAAACAACAATACCCTTTCCCGTTCCGCTATGCTCAGTTCCGCCTTATCCGACTTCTTTGAAGGCTATGTCAACTACTTGGCAAAAAACCAAAAATATAAAGGATATATTGGAATAATCTACAGTGGCGGAGACGACCTTTTCATTGTCGGCGCCTGGAATAAAGTCTTCGACTTCGCATTTGATTTGCAAAGCAAATTCAAAAAATACACAAACAACCATCTCTCCTTATCCGGGGGTATTATAGTAATTGACCATACCCTTCCAATTCGCCTCTCTGCCAAAATGGCTGAAACCGCAGAAACTCTCGCAAAATCTTACAAACGCGGAACTAACAACGGAGCAAACAAAGAAAAAGACGCCATTGTTATCTTTGACACACCCCTCGGCTATGAAGAATTTAGCACAGATGAAACAGCCAATAAACATTGCCCCCTATATAAAATAAAACAGAACCTTATAGATATTCATGACAAAGCAAACCATGAAAATTTTCCATTCAAAGGACTTCTTCATAAACTTTTTGACATAGCAAATGTATATGAAAAACAAAAACAATTAATAAAAAAACGCAAAATGTCCGGTATCTCATTAGTAGAAATAGAAAAAGAAGTCGCACTAGAACGGTGGAAATGGCTACTTTCCTATAGCTTAAGAAAATATACTAAAGAAGATAAAAAATCTAAGCAAAATACCCGTGAGAGTTCAGAGGAGAAAGTTATATCACCAGAAGAAGACAACGAAAAAACCAATGAAATTATAAACAAAAAAATCAAAGAAATCCAAGACATCCTTCTCTCCGACGAATACAAAACTTACAAAATTGAAGACAAACTCAGCGCCATCCTGCGCTGGTTAGAGTTTCTAACAAGAGAAAAGAAAGTAAATACAAATTAAAGGAGATTCAACTATGGACAATAAAAATCGGCAAGAACAAAATTACCCAACAAAACAAGTACCCGATAACTTTCTCGCAGAAATGGTCGAGAAGGGTTTGAACAAAGAATTCATTGATAATGCAGACAGCTTCGGTAAAACCCTTGTAGACAATAAACTAACCACATCTCAAATTCGCCGAATTTTCGGACATGTCAAAAAAATCGAAGGATATAAAGACCCGAAGAAATTTCTACCCCAACTTATCATGTTAAAACCTCTTCTCGCTTATCAAGCAAAACGGCATTCCAAAGTGAAACCACTTGAAGATGTTTTAACAAAAGGAATAGATACCGTTATAGCAGAAACTGATGAAGAAAAACTCTTACAAAAATTCCGCCTCTTTTGTATGGGATTTGAAGCCATACTTGCTTACCACAGAGCTTACGGTGGAAATTAACGAATAAATTAAAAATTGAAAACATGCAAAAAGGAGAATATTTATGAACACAAATAACAAATTTCCCAAACTTGTTGCTCAAATTCAAATCAAAGGAGAATTGAAAGCAATCACAGGAATTCGAATTGGTGGTTCTGAAACAGGATTATCTATCGGCGGTGTAGATAATGTCGTAATCCGTAACGCAACTGATGGCAAACCCTACATCCCTGGAAGTTCCCTCAAAGGGAAAATGCGTTGCCTACTCGAAAAAGTTCATTGCCCAGGAAAACTAACTGAGGTTGCTAATGCTCGCATCTTCACTTGTGATAGCATAGAAACTTACATAACCCCCGAGAAAGGCATAATTTTCCATATCTTTGGAACTACGAACGAAGAAATAGGAAAACTTAGCAAAAATGCAAACTCCTTACCAACCCGACTAATCGTCCGTGACGCCTCCCTCACCAAAGAATCAACTAAAAAATTAGAAGAATCACTATATACCGACTTACCTTATACAGAAGTAAAAACAGAAGTCGTTATTGACCGTATCAGCTCAGCCGCTACACCAAGAAAAATTGAACGTGTCCCCGCAGGCGTATCCTTCGACTACGAAATGGTTCTAAACCTTTATAACCCACGCGATTTAGAAGAGGATTGGTTAAAATCCATTCTATATACCCTCAAAGAAGGTATGGATCTATTAGAATACGATTACCTCGGCGGCATGGGCTCCAGAGGCTATGGACAAATCCAATTTTCCACAAGAAATGTATATGAAAGAGACTTCAGAGGAGAAGAACAAATTAAAGACAATCCCATCTTTTCTAAATGGAAGGGTGAAATTGAAAGAAAATCATAACCTCTAAGGAGGTCCTCTTATGCCTTATTATCGTGTAAAACTAAAACCCCAAGGTCCCTTCTTCAAAGGCATTAACAGCCATGCCCGGAAATCCAACGCCATAGTTCATTCCGATGTCCTTCATACCGCCTTCATCTATGTATCCGCAACCGTTGACCCCACATGGTTAAATAAAATTGACAAACTCAAACTTTCTTCCATCTATCCATATTATCAAAACATCTATTTCTATCCCCGTCCCTTTCCACCCACAATCAAACAAAATAAAAACACCCAAAACCTATCCATCCCAAAAGAAACAGAAGAAGACAGCAAAACAATTGACCAAAAAATATGGAAAAAAATCCACTACATCTCTGAAGGAGTATTCGCAGAAATCCTAACGAACCCTGAGTTCTTCGGAAATATGGAAAAATACATACAAAAAACAGATACAAATTACTTTCTCCATAAAAATGAAGAACTACCCAAAAAACTACCCACCACCCTCGTCAAAGAAAACTACACCATCTCCATAGTAATTGACCGCCAGACAAACCACGCAACCCCTTTCCCACGAAACTTTTACGAAATCAACACCTCCGAAAATGTAGGACTATGGTTCTTCGCCGAACTCGATGAAAACGATAAAGATTCCTTCAAAAACGTCCTTGAAGCACTCGGAAGCCTTGGACTCGGAGGCGAACGCTCCGCCGGCTACGGACACTTCACAGTCACCGAAATTGAACCCTTCCAATCCAATAATTTCATCTCCCTGACCAACGACTC
>CAKZKR010000035.1 GCA_937124615.1 uncultured bacterium | reverse complement strand
AGGTAAGTTCGGGCACGGCGGTAAATCTTGTTGTATCAACAGGACCGTGTGTATCCGTTCCGAATGTGGTGGGTATGACGAGAATAGACGCGGAGAGTGCGATAGCAAATGCGGGATTGACCGTAGGGAAAGTGGAGGAGGAATATAGTGATGAGGTTCCTTATGGACAAGTGATTCGCCAGAGACCGGAATCGGGGACGCTAGTAGAACGAGGTACAGCAGTTGATTTTACGATAAGCAAAGGTAGAAAGGCTCGTTTTATTATATCCTGTGGTTCCTCTGGGGTATCAGAGGACAGTTGGCCTCTGGATTTTGTATGGATGGGTGTGATTGTAATTTACCTGTTCATGAAGGGTCCAAAGGGGGTAGAGAATATGGACTTGAAGGAGAAAGGGGTGAGGTAAGGTTGTAGATATTTAAGTATTAGTTTTTGCTATATGTAAGGCGCAGATGGCAAGGGCGAGAGCATCTGCGGAGTCATCCGGTCGTGGAAGTGTGTCGAGGGATAGGAGTTTTTGAACCATCCGTTGGACCTGGATTTTTTCGGCTCTGCCATATCCTACAAGGGCTATTTTTACTTCTGTTGGACTGAATTCGACTACGGGGATGTTGTGATGTGCAGTGGCGAGTAATAAGACACCGCGTGCCTGTGCAACATATATTCCGTTGGTTACATTTTTTTCAAAGTAGAGTCGTTCGATAGCGATGGTATCGGGTTTGTATTTTACTATTAAATTGTGAGCGTCCTGGTATATTATAGCAAGCCGTTCGGGAATGGTTTTTGTAGCGGGAGTTCGGATGGTGCCATGTTTTATATAGAAATATTTTGAACTTTTCTTATGGATTATTCCATAGCCTGTAGTTGCTAAGCCGGGGTCAAATCCGAGGGCAATCATTAAAGGGATTATTCCGACATTGCCTCTGCCATAGCCTCATCGGTGATGTCCAGATTTGTGTAAACATCCTGAACATCATCCATATCCTCTAATGCTTCCATCAGTTTCAATACTGAGGCGGCAGATTTACTTTCAACAGAAATTAGATTTTTCGGTTTTAAGGTAAGTTTTGCTTCGCCGATAGGGAGACTCATTTTCTCGAAGTTTTGTAGGACGGCATGTAAATCGTTCGGGGCGGTATATACTTCATACATATCGCCTTCGGTATCCACATCTTCAGCGCCTGCTTCTAACGCTTTTTCCATTATGTCGTCTTCGGATAGATTTTCTTTTTTTACAGTTATAAGCCCCTTCGGGTCGAAATTCCACAATACGGCTCCGGCTTCTGCCATTGTTCCGCCGTGCTTGGTTACAATATGACGAACTTCCGCAACCGTTCGCCGTTTATTGTCTGTTAAAACATCGACAACAATCGCTACACCCGCAGGACCATAACATTCATAGCGTATTTCTTCATAGTTTTCTCCGCCTTCGCCGGAGCCACGCTTGATAGCTCTTTCTATATTTTCCTTGGGCATGTTTGCGTATCGGCATGCTAATAACACGGTACGAAGTCGGGAATTGGATTCCGGGTCAGTACCACTCATCTTGACGGCTATGGAAATTTCTTTTGCTAATTTTGAGAAAATCTTTCCTCTTTTAGCGTCTAATGCACTCTTTTTATGTTTAATTGTTGCCCATTTAGAATGTCCTGACATTGATTTTCTCCATTCCTTTTATCCGTTTTGAGTTTTTTCATTCCTTTTTTTGCTAAATATTAATTATATCAAAATCGAAATTATTATAGCAATACAATTATAATCTTAGTCAATAATCTGTTATCTATTTTAATTTATTTTATGAAACAGGATTATTTAGTGAAAATGACAAAGAAACTTATCTTATTTGATTTTGATGGTGTAATTGCTAATTCTTTTGAAGTGTTTTTTCGTGAATTTACCTCTGCATGCACAGAGATGGGTTTTGACCGATTAAATTCGAAAGAGGCTTTTTTGAATTTGTTTGAAGGGAATTTGCTGTTTAATGTTATTAAAGCAGGATTTCCCCCATGGAAACTGAGGGAGTTGTTTCATAGATTTCAACCGCGGATAGCAAAAGCGAATGATAGTGTTTCCTCTTTTGAAGGTATTAACGAAATGCTTTCAAAACTTTCCGCAGAATATCCTGTCTACATTGTTAGTTCCAATTTAACAGAAGCGGTTCAGAAGTTTTTAGTTCGGGAACAAGTTGATGGGATCCAGGATGTTCTTGGTGCTGATATAGAGACAAGCAAGGTGAAGAAAATCAAACGAGTTTGGAAAAAGCATCCGCAAGCGATTGCCTACTATATCGGCGATACCAGTGGGGATGTTTATGAAGGCAAAGAAGCAGGCGCCATTACGATTGCAGTAACATGGGGCTGGCACGAAAAAGAACGATTAATCCGGGCCAAGCCCCATCACCTCGTCCATACACCGAAAGAATTAGAACAATTGCTATTGAAAAGGTAATATTATTATATTATTGGAATTTTGCAGATATTAGAAAATTTTACATTTTGAAACCTAATCTTTTGAGCATATCAAATAAATCAATATAAGGGATATTGTAGTATTTACATACATTAGGAATTGATATTTTATCTCTAATTTTGAGTTGAAATTTTTCATTTGTAACAATTGTATGTCCGTGAGCCTTTGCAAAAGCGATTATCCATGCATCAGCATTATTCTCTTTCATAAAATCCTCTATTGCTTTTGTGGGTAATTTTTGATCTTTTGCCCAATTGACTATTTATAGTCGTTTAAGACCTCAGGTGTCTCGGTACCGAGGAAGTATTTCGAATATTTTGTATTTGCCCACTCTTTTAGTTTGTCATTTCCTTGATTAATTTCTTTAAGAACCTTATCTATGCTGAATACGATTCCCTTTTTTGCTTTGGAAACTAAAAAGTCCCAGAACTTATCGCCATAATCGAAGGAATAATAGAGTCGTGCGGATGTAATAAATATATTTGTGTCTAAGATATATTTCAATGGGGTAATACCTCTTGTTTTAGCCTGTCAAAGGTGGAAGGCTTAACCCCTATTAATCTGTACGCATCCCTATATGAAATACTCCCGCTTTCTACACCAACCCCTATGATTTCCAAAAATCTTTTCCCATATCTCCTAATAATGGTATTATAAAAATCCCCTCCCTGGCTTTTTATGCTTTTATACTCTTTATGAGTATACTCGTTATAAAACTGAAGAAAATCTTCTCTATTAATTTTTCCTGTATCTAACAATCTTCTTGCAATAACAATTTGGCTTACCTTAAACCGCCTTGCTAAATCTTCAAAATTGATTTCTTTTATGTTTTCTATTTTGGAAGATGGTACTAAAAATTCAGCAGAGCATAAATCGCAAAATTTTTCGGTTTCATTATCAGCAGATTGCAGACCCCTAAGGTCAAAGGAAGCACTTTTTCCAATAAATAAATGGACAATTTCATGTATGAGAGTGAATATTTTGGCAGAAATAAAGTCTTTGTTGTTTATAAAGACAAAAGGAGCAATTTCATCGCAAAGGACGAATCCTCTAAATTCATTTATATTTAATTCTCTGTGGGGGTTGTTTCCTACCACACCATTAATAACAACAAAAATCCCTGCTTGTTCAGCTCTATCAATAAGATAACTGAAAGCATTGCTCCAAGAGTTAAGAGATTCCGCCCAGTTGTTCTTTAACTTTAAGGTTTCTTTAATCTGTGTTACAACATCCTTAATGTTACTGTTTACAGAATATTTTTTTATGAAAGGGAGTGGTTCTTGTCCCCATTCGATTAGCAACTCCTTGGCCCATTCTTAAAGTAATTGAGTATATTCTACTTTTCTAATAAATCTCGAGAAGGATTGAAAAAGGTACTACCCTCTGTTATCGTCCGATAATGGGGAATGGGATACTTTTTTTCCGGGAGTTCATCTAAAAACAAATATCCAAATGGGACATGAAGGTTATTTGCAAAATTTTTTAATTAAGTGTATGTAGGAAATTTTTTCTTTTCTATCCACTAATGTATATTTGGAAATTTTTTGGTGGCATGTTCCAATTCCTCGTTAGAGAGGGATTCTAATAACTGTTTTATGATTGTCTTGTTATAATTTACAACTCTCATTTATACATCTCTGTAAAAATTATCGTTATTTTCTCTTTTTGATTATATCTTATTCTTATCATGTTTTAGAATAGTTATATTTTGTGTGTCCTAATAGTAGTTATTTATTTTATCTAGATGTTATATATTTCTATTTTATAAACAGATTAATTTAAAGAGTAAATTTCATCAAGTTTTATAAAAACTTGTGGATTCGCTGTTCGATTTCATTTGAGAAGCGTTGGATGAATTGCTGGACATAGTTAAAGGGGTGTATGGAGGTATCGTTAATCAGAGGTGTTAGGTCCATTCCGAAGATGAGAGAAGTGGCGGTATCGACGCCGTGGGAAGCAAAGTAGGTGGCATGGGCTTTTCGTCGGCCCATTGTGGCAAGGTCGTATCGTTTTCCACCTGCAATTTGAGAATCAAACACGCCTAATAGGGAAGCCTGTAAATTTTCATGGGGAGACACATCAAAGGGCACTTTGTCTTCATCTGGAAGCCAGTCTAAATCTCGCCAGACCTCACAGCCGTAAAGTTTTTCGGGCTGGTATTGGTCTTTTAGTTCCCGCAGTGCCTGAATGAGTCGAAGGGCAACACCTACATGGGTATCGTGTTTATCTGCTAAATTATGGGTATAAATGATTTTGGGTTGTGTAGCAGATAATATTTGCTTTAGGTCTTCTATAGTAGAACGATTGTTTTTATCTTTAATTGCACTGCTTGGATAATCTAAGAGAAACTGGACAGAGTACTCGCCGATGATTGCGGATTTTTTTTGTTCTTTTCGACGGACTTTCATCATTTCTTCGTCCGTATAGTTTGCATAGAGGTCTGTTCGTGGGGAACCACTTCCGTTGGTAACGGTTACTGCTGAAAACCACAAATCAGGACTTTGGAAGCAAGCCAGAATGCCGTGGTAAGCCATAATTTCGATATCGTCCTGATGGGCCCCTACGGCCAGATGGGTCGTCCGGCTTAGTGCTGTTTCTAAGGGGGTTCCGTCCGGAATGAAAATTTCAGAGTTAGGTTGTGTCAGTTTCATATGTTAACCTCCTTTCTCTTCTTGAAATTATAATGGTTATAATGGGCGTATTCGTAGATTGCGGAATTCCAGTCGTGTTCCATGATTTTGCAAACCGATAAATCCCTTAGTGCGTTTCAATCCGGGGTGGTCTTTAATTTTGTCGAGGTGCTCGTTTAAATCGGCGTCGATAATTTGTATACCGTTTAGGACAACTTTTACTTTCGAGCCGACGCAAGCAATGTGGTATTTTTGCCATTCTCCGGCGGGGCGTGTTACTCTGCGAGATGGCGGTACAGTTGCGTAGATGCTTCCACAAAATTGCCAAGGTTTTAGGTCTTTATATTGGTCAGAATAATCATCTAAAATTTGTATTTCACTTCCTTCGAAAGCAGGGTTTCCTTCCTTAGGGGCCCGAATGAATACCCCGCTATTGCCACCGGGGGGGACACGAAACTCCAGTTCTAATTCGAAATCGGCATATTCTTCTGTGGTTGCAAGCCAGCCACAGCCTTCGCCTCCTTCGGTTACAAGCATTCCGTTTTCAGCCTTCCAACAGTTTATATTTCCGCCAAATGCTTGCCAACCTGTAAGGTCTTTCCCGTTAAATAATTTTTTCCAGCCGTCCCCTCGGGGTATTTCGCGTATAAAGATATTGCGGAACCACAATGGAGAGTGGTGGTGTTGAAGTTCGATGGAACCACTGGAGAACAGAGGTTGAGAGCGGTCCCAATAGTTTTCCAAGATGGTCTTGTTTACGACGAGTTTGTCGTTGAGGTACACCGTAACGCGGTCGTCTATAATCCGTATGAAGAATCGGTTCCATTCTCCCACAGGGTTATCTGCAAAAATGAGAGGTTTGCTGGGATTTTTCTCGTTGTTATAAAGTCCGCCGGAACCAATCCCTTCTTTGTTATCCCAGATTTGTATTTGGGGTGTTCCACGCAAGTAAATGCCACTATCCCCGTTCGCTTCAATTTTCCAGTCCACCAATAGTTCGTAATCTTCATAATCTCGGCCCGTGCAAAGGCTGTTTCCTTTTCCGTCATAAGTTAGGGTTCCATCGACTACTTTCCAATGGGCTCGCATTTCTTCGTCTGCTTTCTTTTGCTCTTCTGCCAATTCTTCGGGTGACATTTTTGCCCGTTTGATGGGGTCTGCTACCAATCCTTTCCATCCGGTTAGGTCTACACCGTTAAAAAGGGGTACGAACCCTACAGGTGGTTTTTCAACAGTGTATTCTCCTAACAACTCTGCAATTTTGGGTTCGACAGATTGAGCCCAGATTTCGTATCCTTTGGCATTGGGGTGTAATAAGTCGGGCATAATTGTTTTTGGAAGGTTTCCATTCTCATCCAAAAATTCGGCGCCGATGTCGTAAAAATATACAAAAGGTTTTGATTTTGGGATTTCTGCGATTCGCTTGTTTGCTTCAGCAATATTGTTTAGTTTATCTTGAGAGACATCTGCCCGCGGGAATATAGCAAGGAGGAGTACTTTTATATTCGGAAATAGGGAATGTAATTTGTCAACAATCTTCTCGATTCCAAGAGCAATTTGTTCGCCGTTATGCTGATGGCAATTGTTCGTGCCAATCATAATCATTGCAACTTTGGGCTGGACATTTCCCCATTTTAAGTTTTCAAGACGCCATAGAACATGTTGGGTCTGGTCGCCAGAAAAACCTAAATTAACCACATTTCTATCTGGATAATATTTATCCCAGGTATTTTTACCCACATTGTCCCAGCCGTGTGTAATGGAATCACCGATGAACAAAACCTCCACATTTCCTTGTTGAATCCGTTCTTGATTGGCTTGAAACCGTTCTTGCCACCATTTATCGGGACGTGCTACCGGTGTAACAGAATCCTCCTGTGCATGAAGGAAGGGCATTAAAACAAGAAGTATAGTAAATAAAGAGTAAACAAACCATCGTCTTTTAATAGAAAAAGTATCCATCTTAGGTCTCCTTAATTTTTGGAAGGGTTTATTACAAATATGCGATATTTAATCTGGACTTGGATAAGAAATAGTATAAGCAATTAAATGAGTTTACGCAACTTAGATATAATAGTATAGTGCAAAGAGATAAATAAAAAGTAGTATAATTGACATTGTAAGAAAAAATATGCATAATATTGTATATAGTGAAATTATTTTCACTTCTTAACATTAAACAAAGAATTGATGGAGAAAAGAAATGTCAACGACACCGAACGCTGAAGATGCAAAAGCAAAGAATAAAGCATTGGAAATTGCAGTCAGCCAGTTGGAACGGCAATACGGAAGAGGGACATTAATCCGTTTGGGAGATGACCGTTTTACTCAGGGAATACGCACGATTTCGACAGGCTGTTTATCATTAGATCTGGCTACAGGGGTTGGAGGCTTGCCTTTAGGACGAGTGGTCGAAATTTTTGGACAGGAATCATCAGGAAAGACGACGCTGGCTCTTCATGTGGTTGCAAATGCCCAGAGGGAAGGTGGAATTGCATGTTATATTGATGCGGAGCATGCATTAGACCCTTCCTTTGCCGAAAAGATTGGTGTGGATATAAATAATTTATTAGTGTCCCAGCCGGATTATGCGGAGCAGGCTCTGGATATATGCGAAAATTTGGTGCGGAGCAATGCCTTTGATGTGATTGTTATCGATTCGGTTGCTGCATTGGTTCCGAAAGCGGAAATTGAAGGAGAAATCGGCGACCAGCACATGGCTTTGCAGGCCCGGCTTATGTCTCAGGCTTTGCGTCGGCTCACAGGGGTTATCAGCCGTTCCAAAACCCTGGTGATATTTATCAATCAGATTCGAGATAAAATCGGTACGGGTTATGGGAATCCCGAAGTTACTACAGGCGGGAAAGCATTAAAATTCTATGCCAGTATACGGATTGATATTCGCAGGGTTAGTTCTGTTAAGGAAAAGGAAGTTGATATAGGAAACCGTGTGCGTGCCAAAGTTGTCAAAAATAAGTTAAGTGCTCCATTTCGTTCTGCGGAGTTTGATATTTTGTTTGATGAAGGAATTTCGTATGAAGGGGATTTACTTGACCTTGCCATTAATGAAAAAATTATTCAAAAAAGTGGTGCCTGGTTTTCCTACAATGGTGAAAATATCGGTCAAGGAAGAGAATCGGCTCGAAGATATTTAAAAGAAAATACGGAATTATGTACTCAAATACGCAATAAGGTTCTGGAAAAACATGGGGTAATAAATCTGCCGGAAAGCAAAGATAATTAGTGAATTGTTAAGTAAGGAATAGACGAATCGTTCCGCATTCAGAAAATATATCGAAATCAATGGAAAAGCATAACAGCCATCACAAATTGAGGTTAATTTCCATTGTATTTGTCTTAGTCGCCTTTCTTTTTTCAGGGGGATTTTTGTATGTTCGATACAAACTGTTATCAATCAAAGCGAACTTTGAGAAGGAAATCAGTCAGAAAGTAAATGGGAAATTATCTGTTGGAACGATTATCCCGAACGGATTGAGGGGGCTCCGAATCGATGATATTTCCCTTCAGATGGACTATAAAGGCCTCAAAGCAGATGTTCTGATTCCCCGTACGATAGTGCATGTTAATTGGATAAATTTACTTTATGGTGATTGGAGTTTTGACCGTATTGAGATAAGCCAATCCGATATTAAGGTAAATATAGAAGACCCCTCTTTTTGGAAAGAGATACAAAAATCTTCTGGAGGGAGTGCCCCTATTGATTTGAAGGATATTTCATTTCGAATTGTCGGAGAGAGAAATACGATCTCCATTCTGGGTCTTATACCCGAACACGAACTCCAATTAAAAGGATTACGGTTTGATTGTTATCGACTTTCTGATTCGCCTGAAATTCGATTAAAAACAGAGACGGCTATTTCATATCTGCCCGAAATTCCCGAAGAGACAAAAATAGACCTGGATATGCGTTTTCGTTCCATTGAAGATTTTGATGTGCGAGCATCTGCAGATAAAATATTTTTAACACAATTAGAAAAGGTAATTTCCTTTTCCGATATCTTATATTCTGAAGGGTCCTTAATCCCCTCCCTTCGTATTGCGGGTTATCCCAATCAGACATTAATCCTTGCGATAGAAACCTCATTTGAAAATATCAGGGCCAAGTCGCCCAATATCCCTTTCCAGACGATAACAGGAGAGATTACCGCTCTGGCGGATATAAAACTGTCAGAGAAACGATTGAGGATTACCACCGCAGATATTACCTCTCCGGAATTTGACGGTAGTCTTTCGGGTTTGATATTCCTTGATAAGCCCTCACCGGAGTTGGACCTGACTTTAGAAGTGCGGAAAATACCCTTAGTCGATATAATTACTTCGTTTACACAACAGCAGATAAAACCGTATGGCGATTTTGTGTTAACCTTTGACCAGTTGAACAATCTTCGTTTCGGTATTCGGGGTCTATTTTCAAAACCTATTTTAGAAGCCTTGGCAGATGTAACCAATGGCACCCTCCAATTTACACCGACCCGTTCCGACCTTCCTTCGTTTCGTGCAAATCTGGAACTGGTTAAAGTGGGCTGGGTTACTGAAGGAAAACTACCTAAAGGGACCTTGGTACTTAAAGAGGGCGTTGTGGAATATGCTCCGTTAAATATCAAAGTTGATGGAATTTCTGCGACCTGTGTTTTGGATACAAATGAAATAACTATAGATTCGTTGTCCGGCGTTTATAACAATTCTCCCATAACAGTAAAAGGAACCTATAATGTTCAAAATAAACTTGGAAATTTTGCTGTTAGTGGGACATTAAATTCATTGGAGAAACTTCCCTTTTTGAAAAAAGATGATGATGTGTCTCTATCAGGAAATGCTACTTTTCAGGCCGTTATCGGTTATCAACCGGAAAAGATAACGGCCCAAATTAATGCGGAACTGACCTCTGCGGATATAGGCTTCGAATGGTGGTTCCAAAAGCGTGCCGGTATCGGTGCAACAATACCCCGTCTAAATATAACTTATATTCCTCAAAAAACATTATCAATAGAAGGTTCCGCTTTATTGGAATCAACTCCGTTGAACGCTACCTTTGAATATGCCTATTACAACAAAAAGTTTAATCTACGTAAAGTAAATATAACTACGGACGCGTTAGATATTAACACAGCAAGTAAATGTCTGAGGGTCCCGTATGAAGGAAGGGGTGGTATTGGAACAAATGGGACTTTCCTCTGGGAGAAGAAAACGAGAGACCCGAAATATGGAGAAACCATGAAAATTGGAGTTGATATTGATTGGGCTTCTTTCCTTGCAAAGGATACGGAGATTCCATTAGAAGCAAAAGGTGTTTCTCTTCAAGCATTTGTTGATGAGCGGGACCCTAACAATCGAACACGTATTTTTACGATTACGGCTAAAGAGGCAACAATCCCTCCAATAGGGGTAAAATGGCTCTTACCCCTACGGTCGAAGGAAGAAGCAGAAGCTGAACGAATACGAAAAAACGAACCTCCTTCACCGCCGGAAAACTGGACATTTGCCCTTACTGCAGAAAAGATAACAATGAATCCATGGGAAGGAACGAACTTTAAAGGGATTGCTTATAATAAACCGCAAATATCTGGATTGGACCGATTTTCTGCACAAGTAGGAGATGGAACCCTGGAAGGAAGTTATTCGGTTACAAACCCGGAAAATATCAGTGTTTTGAAAGCAAAATGGAAAAACATTCCCGTTATTTATCTTGTCCGTCATTTGAATCTACCTGAGGCCATGGAAGGTAATTGTACCGGCAAAGTGGAGTTTTCTCTTGATTTAGACGATAGCAATACCCTTACAGGTAAAGGGGCCTTTCAAGTGGTAAATGGTAAAGTTAAAACAGACCTTTTTTTAAGCCGATTTGTTCCGGAAATGTCTCCGGCGAATTTCCCTTCCACTTTACCTTTTTATACCTTTACCAGTGATGTTCAAATGGAGAAGGACCTTGTAAAAACTCCCAATGTACAATTTCGTTCCGAAGGTTTGCAGATTGATGGAAAGGGGCAGTTTATCATAGATGGGGATATGGACTATGATTTGTCCCTTACTTTATCTCCGCAATTGGCTTCACAAATTGCTGTGATTCGGGATAGTTTTAATATACGAGGACATCAGATTATCCAGAACCCGATACAGTTAGGTTTTCGAGTGCATGGGCCTTCTTTTAGTCCGAAAGGACAGGTTAAAGAATTACCCCCTCTCGGCGTTACGCTGGTTAGTGGTGCTGCAGAGATTACAACCGACGCCCTTCGAGTGATTGACATACCGCGGAAAATTCTGGTGGATTTACTTAAACTTGGCGGAGGTGTTATTGGTTCAGCTACCGGTCCTCCAAAATGAAGTATCTGATTTGGATTTGCGATAATTTATTTATGAAATAGAGGTAAATGCGAGATGGAAATAAAAATCAGTCGAACAGGGAGTAAGTGCCTTTCCTGTGAGAAAGTTTTTATACATGAAGAGTGGATTTGGTCTCGAATTCTCGATACGGATGATGAATGGCAACGGCAGGATTTTTGTTTATCCTGCTGGGAACAACAGGAAAAACAAGATGTGTTATCACAGTGGAGACATCGATATATTGACACGAAGATAAAGAGAAAGGAAGAGGAAGTCGTTGACTCACCATTGCGAAAACTCTTTTATGAATCGGTTGAAAAAGAAGATTCACGGATGGAACTCGCCATTGCTTTTCTTGCTTCACAATTGTTGAAAAGGGAAAGAATTTTTAAAAAAATTAAGGAGATGGCGATTTCACAAAGAGACGGTTATATCATTATGTATATTGACCGGATAGATGACCGTGTTATTGAGGTGAGAGACCCGAACTTTTCGTTTTCGGAAATGGAAGAAGCAAAAAAAATAGTATTGGAACGGCTTGGGGATAAACCCGAAATAGAAAACTCGAACCAACAAGATAGTATTTCCCATGTTTGATGATTTTCAATCCCCGGTAACAAAGAAAAAGGAACTTCCACGGGTTTCCTTTTCTTATAAACAGTTAGTGCTTATTCTTTTTACTTTTGTGATTCTTTTGGTTGTTTTTTTTCTTTTCGGAGTTTATTTTGGTAAGAGAGAATTTGCACAGAAGTTGGCAGAGCAAAAAGCACGAATGGAAGTAGCCCGAGAACCTGTGACAGGCGCCAATCAGACGGAGAAAGCACGAGCGGAGAGCGGAGATTCCGCACCAGTAGCAGAGACTTCTGCAGGAGGGTCTTCGGAAAAGCAAGGAGATATATCTACTGTTGAAAAAACATCTTCCCCAAAAACTACGGAAGCAGGAGTCCCGCCACTTCCTTCAGAACAAACAGGAACAACTGTTGTCTCAAATACCCCTTCGGAAACGCATAAAGAGCCACCCAATACTGGGGACACACCCGCAAGTGTATCCGATACAGGGACTGTAAAACCTTCAACCCGCACACCTGCAACAAACCCAATTGAGCTAACGCCAATAACTCCATCTATAGACAATGAAATTGTAACATCGCCTGTAGAAAAAGAAACCCCTTCATCAAAAGCAACAACAATAGATATTCATGTTAAACAAAAACCGAAGACATTTAGTGTTCAGTTATCCGCTTTGACCGGAGATGATGCAGAGAAGAGGGCTCGCAGTATGGTTGAAAAATTACAGAAAAAATATGGGAATCAGTTTCAATTTAAAATTCAGCCGGCAGGAAAATTATGTAAAATCATGGCCATAAATATCCCTGACGAGAAGACAGCCCGAGAAGCATTAAAAATTCTTTCGCAGGAACCCGACTTTAAAAAGGCATTTATTATAAAACCACAAAAATAATTTTTTATCACAAATATTTTTATCTATAATATAAAAAAGATTGCCAATGAGAGAACCGTAAAGGAGGCAAAAAGAATGAGTAAAACATATTCGGTGAGTGTGGTCGGGCCGGGAGCCTTAGGTTGTCTTTTTGCTGGGAAACTGGCAAAGGCAGGGGTTCGTGTTCATTTGATCGACTATCAACAAGAGCGGATTCATCGACTGGCAAAAAATGGAATTGAAATCATAGAGGGGGACCAATCAGAAAAATATAATGTCCATGTAACAGGGCACATTCCTTCCATGCAGGATTTGATTATTATTCTGGTAAAATCCTATTGCACAGCAAATTTAACATTGCCTCCGGATATCCCAATTCTAACATTGCAAAATGGATTAGGAAATGTAGAAACACTCTGTAAAAAAACAGGAGCAGAAAATCTTCTTGCGGGGATAACTACCGAAGCAAGCACCTTATTGGAAGAAGGAAAGGTTCTCCATACAGCATCAGGGATCACTCTCTTTGGAAGTTGGACAACAGCCTCTATCAAAGAGCCAAAAGAACTTTTAGAAAGGGCCGGCTTCCGAGTAGAAACAACGAATAGTCCCAGTCAGGTTATCTGGGAAAAGACAGCAGTCAATGCGGGTATTAACCCCTTAACGGCTATTCTTAATGTTCCCAATGGTATGTTGTTAAAGATTCGGGAAGCGAGAGAATTGCTTCGTGAACTTGTAATCGAGGCATCAAAAGTTGCAGGAACGGAAGGGTATCGTTTTTCTCGAAGTTTGGTAGAAGTAGCGGAAGAGGTGTGTGAGAACACGGCGAACAATATTTCCTCTATGTTACAGGATATACGTGCAGGAAAAAGAACAGAAATAGATGCAATTAGTGGAGAAATTGTTCGTAGAGGAACATCTACATTTCTTACCACACCGCGAACAAAAATGGTTTATCAGATTATCCGGAGTATGGAACAGCGTGCGATTATCTGACATTCCATACGAAAGTCCTTATACTTTTTCTCCAAAACAAAAAACCGCCTTAACAATTTTACCTCCCATGATTGCTTTTGTACTGAAAAGACTTTTTGCTTTGTGTGAATGGACCGTGTTTAATAAGGAGGAATATATTGACAAGACAATAAAGTCGGAAGGGCGTGTTTTAATCGCTTTCTGGCATGAGCACATGGCTTTTGGTGCGTATCTGTTTCAGGGGTCCAACTATCATACCCTGACAAGTTATAGTTATGATGGTGAGTTAGCCGCTCGTATTGTTCGCCACTTTGGTTTGGAGGCGGTGCGTGGTTCGAGTTCTAAAGGGGGGAGTGATGCATTAAAAGGGTTGCAAAAAGCTTTAGAACATGTAAAGTGTGTTGGCTGGACATTAGATGGACCTAAGGGCCCCCGACGGGTTGCAAAACCCGGTATTGCCGTCTTATCGGCAAGAACAAAAACGCCCATCGTGCCTATGGGTGCTATTGTAAACAAATACTGGTCTTTAAACTCATGGGATAAATTTCCTGTTCCCAAACCCTTCTCTAAAATTTGTGTAGGTTTTGGTCCTGCGATACCTCCCCCCCATTCCCTGGAAGAGGAACAAATTGAATATACACGAAAAGAGGTTGAAGATGCTTTGAATACGCTTCTCTATCGTCTGCAAAAGGTAACAGGCTTTCAGAAAGAAGAATAATATTTTGTGCAATTTTGATTGGTTGTTTGCGGGTTTAAATTTCTTACTCTTGAATAAGAACAATTCTTCGCAGTTGTCCACAGGCTGCGTTAATATCTTGTCCGCGTTCTTTTCGTAAGGTTGCATTTAACCCGTTTTGGGTAAGGAACTGAAGGAATTGTTCGCAGGTCTCCTGAGTAGGGGGATAGAACGAAATGTCCGATACAGGATTCCACGGGATAAGATTGACGGTGCATTTAAATTGTTTTGCATATTCAAACAATTCCTGTGCATGTTTGAGTGAATCATTAACACCACCCAGTAGAACATATTCAAAAGTTATCATTCGGTCGGTTTTTTGCTGGTATTGATGAAGGGCTTCTGCAAGTTTGTCAAGGGGGTATTTACGATTAAGGGGAACAAGGCGGGAACGAAGCGTATCATTTCCCGCATGGAGAGAGATGCTTAATCGCACCTGCCAGTTTTCTTCTGCAAACTTCTGGATCCCTTTAACATCACCAGCGGTGGAAACGGTAATTTTTCGAGCCCCAATATTTACGCCCAAAGGATGCATGATAAGTTTTATGCTCCGGATGACTTCATCGTAGTTCCAGAACGGTTCCCCCATTCCCATATAAACAATATTTGGTGTTCGATGGCCCAGTTCTATTAAGGAAAGTAGATGCAATACTTGTTCAATAATTTCGCCCGCATTTAAATTCCTCTTAAAACCCGCCTTTCCTGTAGCACAAAATGCACATTTTAAAGGACAGCCTACCTGTGTAGAAAGACAAAAAGTTACACGACGCCGATGAGGAATAATAACCGATTCTATCGTTTGATGATCTCTTAATTGAAGGAGAACTTTCTTTGTTCCCGATGTACTACTTTCCTGGACATGCAGAACCTCCGTTTGACAGAAGATGGCTTTGTTTTCTAATTCGTTCCGCAATTCTTTTGATAGATCCGTCATCTTTTGTATATCGAATAGATGTTTTTCATGTATCCAGCGAAAGATTTGCCGACCCCGAAACGGTTCCAGACCGAGTTGTTCAGATATTTCTTCCGGAAATAATCGTGTGATAAGGATTTCATCCATTATTTGTTTACTCCTATTGGGATACCCTTTGTCTTATGGGTTTTCTATATCAACGGGACCATACCCTGAACGAAGCAGTCTGTCTTTCTGTTTCGAAAGTGTCGTTTTAGGTTCTTCAATGAGGGTATTTATAGAGCAACGGTTAAGTTTAATCGTCATAAAAGCGTGTTCCAGTGGAAATTCACAATGGATAATTTCCGGGAAACGAATTCCTTCCGGAGTAACTTTATAGCGTTCTCGTAAACTTTTTGCTATGAGTTCGCCCTGGTTTGAATATCGTTCACTACTTATCAGTACCCATGGGATGCCCTGGACCTCAATTCGGCGGGTAAGTTGTTTATGGTGTTTATCGTGATAGATTTCAATAATTGCTTTCTGGTGTTCCGCGTCAAAAGATTTTAAGAGGATTTTGGAACGAGGTAGTTTCTCCCATATTTCCGGAAAAAATGTTTC
>CAKZKR010000034.1 GCA_937124615.1 uncultured bacterium | reverse complement strand
GAACTTGCAAAATCCTACCTGTAAAATTTTTTGGATGTAGTATACTCATTATTAGAAATATATTAAAAATCCTTTTTAATGGATTTTAAAAAAAACAAAGGCTCTTTTAACTATTTTTTTTATTAGCATCCATCTCAGTTCATGCTATATTAGTAGCATAACAGATTTACAAAAAATAGGAAATGAATCGGGATATCCTCTGAACGGGAATTATGTATTAACACAAAATATCGATGCCTCGGATACAACAATCGAAATGTATCAACAAGCCACTTATACCGGTTGGGATTTTGTGAACACATGGTATATCAAAGAAGGGGGCGATTATCCCTATCCGAAATGGATTTTAGAACTTATTGGAGAAGGGGAAGGAGAAGGAGAAGGAACAGCAGAAGGAGAAGAATTTGTAACAGTTCCCAATATAACAGGTATGACGGAACAACAAGCAAAGACTACGCTGGAAGGGGTCGGTTTAAACAAAATTCAGGTTATATACAACTGTAGTAATACGGTAACACAAGGAACTGTATTAAGTCAGACCCCAACCGAAGGAACGAGTATTTCTAAACGGACATTTGTTCAATTGGTTGTATCCAATGGATTATGCCCTGGTGTCGTGGTTCCGGATGTTGTTGGAAAAAATGAACAGCAAGCGATAGATGCGATACAAAGAGCCGGTTTAAATATAAAAATAGAACGGGAATGTAGCAATTATGTTCCAGTGGGGCAGGTAAACCGTCAATCTCCGGTTGCCTATAGCGGAGTAAACCGAGGTTCTGAAGTTACGGTTTGGGTATCAACAGGTCCTTGCTCCGGAACTATATACATAACAGTTCCGAATGTAATTGGACAGGATATTACTACGGCCAGAAGACAAGTTCAATCTTCAGGCTTGACCGTTCGCGAATTAACGGAATATAGTGAAACCGTGGCACAAAATACAGTAATAGGGCAATCGCCAGCAGGTGGAAGTTCTGTGTTGAGTGGAACAACTGTTGAATTAGTCGTAAGTAAAGGGCCGGACCCTGCCGGGGCACGGATTTCCACCCCTCAGGGGTTGCAGGTCTTTTCGGGAGTGGACCATGTTTATATTGTCTGGGAATCAAATGTAGAACGGAATTTAGCAGGGTACCGATTGGAGCGTAGTGAAACGCAAAGTGGACCCTGGGTTGCAGTTTCCGTTTCTCTTATCACCAGCACAAATTATAAAGATAATACAGCAGACACTTCACGGGCATGGTACTATCGTTTAATCGCTGTTGGAACAAATGGAAAGGAAAGCACCCCTACAGCACCTGTAAAAGCAGAGCCGGGGAAATTACGAGTCTGGATACCCAGAATTGACTGGATACCCGAAGGGAGGGGAGATACAATACAGGTCCCTATCAATATTAGCAGTGCCCGAGGATTAGAACCTTATACTATTGATATTAATGTAAGTTATAACAATACGGTTCTTGAACTTGTTGAAGTACAGCAAACGGCTGTAACACGGAATCTAAATGTTATTTCACCCGATACCCGAACCCAGGGCCTTATTAAATTTCATGCAGGACCCCGGATAGATAACGAGAAGAAAGTACTTTATGGTGAGGGCAGGTTATTTGACATGGTATTTAGAGTCCGGCAAAATACAGAAACAGGAAATTGTTCTCAGAATACAAATCTCGTTCTTCAACGGGTCCTTATTAAAGACTCCAATTTGAGAGAATTACCTGTTGAACTTGTTCATGGAGAACTCAATGTATTAGAGGAAAACCCGAGCACTACATGTATTAACAGCCGTTGTGTCTATGGAGATATGGATCCAGATGGTTATGTGGGTATGTCGGATACTATTATGTTTCTGCGGAAAATTGTTCGGAAGGCCGGGATTACAAATTTGGACTGCGATAAACGGAGAGGGGATTTCAATGGCGATGGAATTTTGGATTCTGCAGATGTCTCGCTATTACTACGCAGATTAGCCGGGCTTCCTACCAATCCCACTTCGATAACTATCGGTTCGAAGGCTTTGTTAGAAGTAGATAGCAACCGCACCGTGGAAATTGTCCTGGACAACCAAATACCCGATACAAACAATGAATATCACACAGGTATAGAGTTAAGTTCATTATCGGGTATTGCGGGCATGGATTTAGTATTATCGTATGATGAAGGAATAAGTTTCTCCAGTTTGAACTTAGCATCTGCTACTGTTGGTTTCAAAAAGGATACGGAAGTAGGAGAAGGGTATCTGAAAATCTCCATAAGTAGTGAAAAGCCGATTACTACCACAGGGAAAGGACGAATATTACAGGTAAACTTTAAGCCTGCAATAACAGTATCAAAAACAGTTAAGATACAATTGCGGGAAGTGAAGGTAAAAGGTGAATTTGGTGATGACCTTAGTTGGTATGGAAATATTATCACAAAAGGAACGAGTATCAATATAACGGGAAGTGAACAATTTTTAACTGACTTGAGAACAAACTTTGATGCAGTAGATACAAATAAGGATGGAAAAATATCCTATGAGGAAGCCCTTACCAGATATCCGACCCTTACACAAGATACATTTAACAATGCGGACAAAAATAAAGATGGTTATATTGATAAAGCAGAGGCTGGAGTTGTAATCAATGAAGGGCAGGTTGAAGGAACGCCGTCAGAAGGCAGTAAAGAGGGCGAAGATTCACAGGACAATGGTTGCGGTTGTTTTGGTAAAAAAACAATAGAGGATAGCAATAAATGGTGGAAGTATTTGTTAGACCTTATATTCGTTGGCCTATTGTTGTCTGTAATAAGTGGTATGAAGAGAAAAGAGTAGGACTTCCTTTATAATTCAAACTTTCCTTCAGATTTCCTCGTAAGGTTTTTGGCTACGGGTAACTTTACCATAGGTAGCGTCTATGTAAAGAATATCTCCCGTATGGACTTTTCTAGTAATTTCCGGGAGATTGGTAATCATGGGGATATCCATTTCCCTAGCAACAATAGCAGGATGAGATAATTCACTTCCTCGTTCTAAGAGAACGCCATCCCAATATTGTAGGGACCATGTTTGCCCGGGATTTAGGCAAGGAGTAACAAGGATACGAGGACGCTGTATATCCGTTTGAAGTAGGGTAGGATTATTGGTTACATAAGCAGTACCCTTTACTCTACCTCCTGACACACCCCAACCCAACCAGGTATCCCCTTGGATATCAATAAGGGGATTTGTCTCAAAATTAATAAAGGAAGGTTTTGTGAATGCTTGTTCTACACACCATTGGTGTCTTCGGGCTAAAATATTGGTAAGGTTGACCTGTTTCCCTTCTTTTAGTGATTCTGAGAGTTCCTGCCATGTCATAAACCAAATCTCACCGGGGTCATTCAAAATCCCTTTTTCTACAAGTCTTCTGCCGGCCTCTTTTAATAGTTTCTTTTGTTCGTATAGAATTTTTTCCCAAACGAACCGCTGTTCTTCCCGCAGATGAACGAATTGTGAGAACATTCTATATAAAATGTTCCCCCTTTCTTCTGCTGGGAATGCTTTTGTAGAAATGTTCTTTTTATCTTCTATAAGTTGGGTCTCGAAAATTTCATTGTGTTCCTCTCCGGAAAGCCATTCTCCCCATCGTGGCGACATGAAATCGAGGCTTTCCGTCCGATGTGAGTATTCTGTAAAAAGAAGATTCCTTATTTTCGGATCGTGTGTATGTAAATATGTAATGAGCAAATGATTGGCCCTTGTTGTGATAGACGGATATTGTTTTTCTTTCCCGCGAACGATGTATTTTCCCCCCAATCGATAGACATAACTTGACCAGAGTATGGCCCAGCGGTGTATTTCTAAAAATTCCTCAGATTGTTTTTGCCATTGTTCCCATTGATTGACCCATTCCCCAATGGTCAGGGCCGTCAATTCAATTTTATCTCTTTGATGTAATTTCTCCATCAGTTGTTTTTTCCACTGTTTCCAGCGATATAGCACGAAAATTGCATCACGCCCATGTTTTAGCAGGGAACGGAAGGCATCCATCCAGAAATGTATCCCAAACAGTCGCATCTTTCGCGGGGGGCAGGAACAATTATTTGAAAATAGTAGTTTCAGGTCGGATGACAGCCACCACTTAGGGCAACCCTCTAATAAGTTGAAATATACTCGATGAGGAAGATACACCTGTCCACCGAAATAATATGGTTCAACAGTAACAGATTGGCCTCGCATGTCCAGACCTTCATTAATTGCTTTTTGGAGGATTAATGGAACAAGTGTAGTCCTTGTAATTGGAGTAATCGGTTCGACAAAACGCTGGTCGAAAAACCAGCAGGTCGCACATTCTTTCGGGTATAAGTCCTGCGATGGCTTAATCGCAGTTATGGGTCGAACCTGCAGGAACCCGATTCTCTTACCATCCCAAGTCCATTCCATATCCAGTGCGGTCCGATAGTCCCATTCCATTTTCATAAGCCCATCAGAAAGGGCTGTCAACAAACTATCCGATAAATGCTCCGGTCCGTCTGCTCCTTTCTGAATTTCTAATAATTCTGCCGTAGAGGGACAAAAACAAATCCGCGTTGGCTGTGTTTCTCCATCGACCAGTAATTTATTATTTCCGACAACTATTTCACAATAGGCCTTATGGGGATTCGCATTCATAGGCTCGGCGGAAAAACATACCCCTGATATATCACCAGAAATATATTCTTGCAGGATAATTGCAAGTCCATGAGGTCTTGCAGAGATTTTGGCCCTCTCACCTTCTATTACCATGTCATAATGTTCCGCCACTTTATCCAGTGTCGGGATAAGTTCATCAATATTTGTTATAACTTCCGTGAGAAACTTACCTGCAAATGAAGAATATCGTTGGTCCTCCTCATACGCGGATGAACGCACTACTAATTTCTTACTTGATGACTTATTTAGTGTCCTTTTACACCACTCCATAATCGAACTTCGCAATTCGTGATTCGCATACCAAAGCCTGTGTTTAACCCCTTCCCTGACGATTATTCCGAACGATGGCACTGTCAAACTCTGTCTCTTCAATCGAACCAACCCCAACCCTTTCCCCCCAATTTCTAATCGCGAATACCTTACCAATTCTTTATCATCATCCACTATCCAATAATTCATAATATCTCTTTAATCCTCCTCCCATATCAAACCAAAGAACCTGTCCCAAAAGCAAGAAGATATTCCCTTTTTAAAATGGTAAATTTAAGGAGAAAAACCTACTTAATATTCTCTGTATACATTACAGAAACAAATAATTTTTTGGCTGGACGAACATCTATTACTTCTTTAACTTACTATTTAATATTTTTTTGTATGGCCTGAATAATACTCTTCTCTGCCGTGGAGCATCCAGAGCCAGAGGGCCTCTTTCCATTGTTGGACTCTCTGTTTTTCCACCTCTGTTTGTGCAGACTCTTGTGCTTGCGATATGAATTCTCCCAATTCTTTCATCCGCTCTTCAGTGCCCAAACTGGTCCATGCTACACTTTTCCAGTCAATACCATTCTTTTTGTAATAAGGTTCCGGATAGTTCTCCGGGTTGCAGGCAATTTTCTCAATTTGCAGGTAAAACTTCTTCATAGGTTCGCTCGCATTCCCGAAATAAAAGGTAAAGAACTCGTCCAGTATTTCATCCACATTCTGAGTCGGGTCATCCCAGATTTTTGCTATAATATATCCTTCTAACATATCCTGCTCACCACAAATAAATATCCCTCGTATTTTATCGTCAATAAATTGTTTCATAATTCGTGCCGTTTCGTGAACCATAATATTTGGAAAGCATTTAAAACCTCCTATAAGTCCTGCTTCCATAGGATGGTGGTAATAGTTCCAGAGAAATACAGGTGCTTTAGATTGTTTCAGCCATGCGTGATACATGGCCATGTCGTTTTCCCGCATTTCCTTATGAATAGCATAATAACAGGTGTGTAAACATGGGGCGATTGATACATTAGGCTCAATTTCGAATCCGCGCGGTGGCAGGGCATATTCCCAATAAGCAAGGGCTGTTATGTATTTGTTCGGATGGGTCTTCTGTAATTCTTTTGCAACGGCATTCACAAATGAGAAAATGTAATTGCTAACTTTACCACTACTAAACTGTCCTGTTCTCATATTGGAGCCTGAACGAATGATTTCTTGGCAACGGTCACATCTACAAAACTTCAGATTATCGTCCGGCACGATAGCAAAATAATCTCCGATTGCTTTCCAGCCTGCAGGCACATTTTTAACACCATCAAAAAAATCTTTTGCCATCTGAGATACCTGTTTCACAAGTTCCGGATGGGTATAACATAATTGTGTACCGGAACCCGAACCCTTTGCCTGATATTCAGGGTTTGTAAAAACGGTTTGAATAGTCTGTTTATGGAAGGTATGATTTCCGGCCCACTTCTCCCCTCCCAATCGCAATCGACGCCAGAATAATACAAGTTCTGAACGAGATACAGTCCCCCACTGTTTCTGCATAAATGGCCAATTCCCTGACCAGAATGCATCGCGATACTTTAATGCAGGCCTACGGCGGACATCTGTCCCTTTCACTACAAGCGTAGGGTGGGAAGGGATAATGATACTGATAGCATTCGGACCATACCAACGCACACCACAAAAATGCTCAAGAAAATGATAGACTGCGTAACAGGTTCCCTGGTCATCATACACACCTGGCAATTCTATTTCTCCCTGGCTACGCTCTTGCATCCCCACCGTTTGCCAATAATCAATCTTATGCCTTGTGTCCGCTAAGGTATTTCCACAACTCATTGGTTGACCCAATTCGTTACGATTCGTCTCTGTATCTTCCCAATCCCTACCCAAAAGGATTATTGTGTCGGGTCTAAAAACAATAATATATTCCTGAGAAATTAGGTCTGCCCCCTTAAAACCCAATTCTTTCGCAAAATGACTATCTCCTACAAGTATTTTTCTCCCTGATACAGGTTTTGTATCTTTTTTTATCGGGACTTCAGCACCTGTAATCTTTAATATATGATATTGTAATTCTAAAGATGCGAGATATGCTGATGGTGTTGGATGTTCCGAAATAACAATAGAACAATTAGGTTTTCCTTTACTAACAATAGAAAACTCCATACCATTTCCCACTGCATCACTATCTGCATACAGACAGAATGCCACTACGCCAATAATAAGCAAGTTCATATGAGCCTTCCTATAAAAAGCCTTTATAAAAAAATCTCATCATTAAACTATGGGCAAACGATAAATTATAAATCATATTACAGTGAAAACAAATTATTAACATCTATAAAAATATTTCTAAAACAAAATCAGATAAGGAAAGGGCCTATTTTTCTAAACCATCCAGGGGGTTTGTAAGAAAAGGGCCTATGTTTTCTAACCCATCCAGGGGGCATGGGAAGGAGGTTGTCTTTTAATAAAGAAGGGTAGAAGGAGTATACCTCCAAAGAAACCGCCAATATGAGCCCACCAAGCCACCCCAGCAACATCTTCCTGGCTGGCCATCACAACAAACCCATTCAATAGTTGCAGAATAAACCATATCCCACCAAATAAAATCGCCGGCATTTCAGTAAAGTAAGGGTAGATAATAATCGGAATCAAACAGAGGACTCGGGCTCCGGGATATAAGACCAGATAGGCTCCCATAACTCCTGAAATTGCACCAGAAGCACCTACACATGGAATTTTTGAACCAGGCTGTGTTATCGCATGGATTATACCTGCAAATATACCACAAAGTATATAGAAAAACAGGAAACGGGAATGTCCCAGACGGTCTTCTATATTGTCGCCAAAAATCCACAATGCCCACATATTCGAAATCAGATGCAATAATCCACCATGCAGGAACTGGTAGGTAATGAGTGAGATAAACCTGAAGTTAGCAGGAACGATTCCAAGAGAAAAAAATATTCGTTCTATTCGAGATTCTGGCAAATCAAAATACTGAATAAATATCAGTGTATTAAAGATAATCAATAATACTACTACTACAGGAAAACTGCGTCGTGGATTTACATCTCGTAATGGAAACATAGGCTATCCCCTTCCCGGATTTTGAATCAAAGTCTTTCTTCCTCTCTGTTAAAATGTTTTTCAACTTCCTCTATCACTTGTTTTAAGTTTTGTGCTTCTCTCTTATCCATTACTAAAACAACATTGTGAGATACTGCTATAACAAGACCTTCAATACCTGCGGACACAATGGTAATGGGAAGAGAACCTTCATTATAGATAATCGATTGGGTTGTTCTTATTGGGACCCCCCTTCCCCAAATCACATTCCCGCTCTCATCTTTAGGCATAATCCGTTCCAGGGATGTCCACGAGCCTAAATCATCCCAGAGGAATTCTCCCTTGGCCATAACAATGTTTTTGGTTTGCTCCATTAAAGCATAGTCGATAGATATATTGGGCAAATTTTGGAAAAGGGAAAATACTTTATCTGGATGGTTTTGTTGTATTTCTTCAGACATTTGTAAAATAGTGTTCCAATGAACAGGGCTTGTCTTCTTAATCTCATTCAAAAAAGTCTCTACTTTCCAGAAAAACATCCCACTATTCCAAAAGTAATTCCCTGCTTTAATATACTCTATGGCCGTTGGCTCACCTGGTTTTTCATGAAATTTTTTTACTGCATATATGTTCACATCTTTATCCTGGCACAACATGTCCCCTGCTTCAATATATCCAAACCCCGTTTCAGGTCGTATGGGAGGAATACCAATGATTCCAAGGGTATCGTTTTCCGCCACATAATTCATGATGCTGGAAACTGTTTGAACAAAACAACCAACGGGTTCTATTAATTGGTCCGCTGTAAGGACGGCCATTACTATTTCTTTCGCCTGTTCACCATATTTTGCAAGAAGATGTGCGACAACAAAGGACAAACAGCCTGCAGTATTTCTTCGCATCGGCTCCGCAATAATTTGTTCTTCGGGGAGCAAACAAAGGGGAGCAAAAATTGCTTTTAGTTCCGTAGATGTGGCCAGCCATATATTGTTTTCAGGGACTATTGGTAAAATGCGTTCTAAAGAATCTTTTAATAAGATGTTCCCGTTACGACCCAAAGGCAAAAGTTGCTTTGGATGCTCCGGTGTAGATAGGGGCCAAAATCGTTCTCCAATTCCACCGGCCATAATCACGGCCCACTTTTGACTTGATGATAGGACACTGTTTTTTTGTTTGCATTCGTCCATGCTCATATTCCGTTAAGTATCATTGAAGTCCATTATATCAGAGACAGGTCCCTCTTGATTATTAATTCTAAGGGTCAAAATAGACTTTTAAGGCCTCTGCAATTGTTTCCGCCATTTTTTGACGCCATTTTGAATCCGCCATATTTTTCAAGTCATCCGGATTTTTAAAATTGGCGCATTCCAGTAACACTTTTGTAGGTACATTTATATTTCTCAATACAGAGGGGACATAAGCAGTTTTCTTTGACCTTCTTATGACATTGCGAATAGGAGCACCGTTGTTATGGATTGCTATATTATTTTTTCGAGCCACCGTAATTAATATCTGAGCGAATGTTTTCGATCGAGCCTCCGCATCGATTCTTTGCGAAAGTGTTAAATTACGGGGTTGATGGTCTTTTCCTTCTTTAAAACGGGTATAGTCAAATCCCTTATTCGGTGTGATTTTTTCAATCTCCTTATAATAAATTGCTCCGGGAATGTATATCATAAGGCCCCGTATTGACGACTGGTTTAAAAAATTACAATGAATACTTAAAAAAATCATTTTCTCGCGGGGTATTTTTGTTTTTTCTTCTTTCTTTATAATGCTATTTGCCATTAGCCAGCGGAGATTGGCAGACACGGTGCTATCTTGAGGATTGTGAGGAGGTGTAACAAGGACAATCTCATCTGTATCATGAACAAAGGTTCGCCGTTCTGTTGTTTTGAATCCCTGATCGATGTCTTTAACAGTCATATAAACTCGTGCCTGGGTTTTCTGTTCAAGGTATTCTTTTAAACGGCAGGCAATATCGTAGTTAACCTCGTCCTCAATAATATTGTGCAAATATTGAAAAGTTCCGTGGTCTTTTCCCCCATGTCCGGGGTCAATTATTACAACAACATCCTTTAAAGCATTCTGTCCCCTGGCTGTTTTTTTCGTTCGTTTTATCTGTTCCACCTCTTTCTTTACTTCCTCCGCTATACGGCGTTCTTCTTTGTTTCCAGGTTGATATATATCGCTAAGCATTTCAAGGGGTATCTTAATCTCTGTTCCGGGTTTAATTGTGCGTTCGTTCGCAATTTTGTTTCGTTTCTTAATAGTAGTACTTGCTTCTAATACATGTTTATGCTCTGTATAGTCTGTAAAACGAATGATTGTTGAATAAATAGTTTCTCCTGTTTTTAACTTATAACCTGCATATTCCCCCTGTTCATCCCTACCGTATCGAAGGTCTTTTGTTGCAACCCTTCCGTTCACATCGACCACAGGTGTTCCTGCAAATTCTTCATCAAACACATCGATAGGTTCAAGAACAATCTGCGTTGATTTATTATCTGCATGCACTATTGCTCGGGGTAGTATTTCTTTCAACTCGGCTGTGAAAATTTGCGAAGGGATGAAAATCTGGTCTCCTGTGGAAAGAGGAAGTCTTTTCTTCGCATTTTTAGGATGCCTTAATATGTCCCCTCTCCGGATTATAGTTCCGGATAGAGCAATCGTCCATAAATCCAATGCTTTATCGTCCAATTGGTGTCCCTGGGGAACTGTATGCCACCATCCCTCATTATCTTTACGGTCTTGTTCAAACAGTGCCATGAAGATTTGAGGATATAATGAAGTGCGAACTCTATTTAACGGAATTGCTACTGCACGAAGGTTGGTATATTTTTGTGCTTCGGCGGGCTCTAACAAAACCGAATATAATATCTGCGGAAGCGGTTTGCCGGGCACCGCAGAACATTCTAAGAAAATCTGATAGGAAGGTCTACAAACGATAGAAACGCCTGTTTGTAATCCTGCTCGTATTACGCCTGTCTGTGCATGAAGAAGAAAAGAAGAAAAGATAAACAAACAAACTAATACGATAACATGATTACATCTTTTATAAAATTTTATCCCAACTTCTAACAATACAATTCCTAACAATTGATAATTATAGTTTTATTTTTTTCAAAAAATAATACACAACATAATACCTGTTCTTCACATCGGAAACTGGATTCAACTATATAGTGGTTTTTGTTCGATTTTTACTCATTATTTTGTTAAGATACTTAAAGCGAATTTATAATAGTTGGTTTTATTTTTTTCTACAAAAATACAATTTTAACAAAATGATTTCATTAACAAACAAAGGAATATAGCTATGAATCAAACAATAGGGCTGGCCATTCTATTTCTTTTGCTATGTCATACGCTTACATTTTCCAACTCAGTTATTACGACAGCTCATCTCATTGATGAACTAATTGACATGTCAGGGTTGACCGAATTTCCGGAGGTTAACTACAAACTAATACAATTTTCCTCATACGACCGACGGAGTATCCAGCGATTACATGCGGATTGGTTCAACAATTCTGATGGTTTTGGAAGTGAACCCATTCCAAACTTCATTTCTGTACTAAAAGAGGAAAAAGATGGTAACGATGGGGAATATCTCCTTGCAGATGTTAAGGGTCCGGGGGCTATTGTCCGTTCCTGGACAGCTGCTATAAAAGGAAATGTTCGGGTGTATCTGGACAATGAAGAAAAACCCATATATGAAGGCTCTGCAGAAAGTTTTTTCCGGTATCCCTACAACACTTTTATCAACGGCACAAAGATTACTGAGGAATTGCTAAAGGGAAGTTTATACCAGCGGGATTCGGCATATTGTCCCATACCCTTCTCCAACTCCTGCAAAATTGTATGGATAGGCAAGATAAAAGATATACATTTTTACCATCTCATGGTCCGCTGTTATGAAAGTGGCACTGTGGTTCAGACTTTTTCTCCAGACGATTTAAAGAAAGCAGAGGAACAGGTCATCAAGGTCTGCAATATCCTTAAAAATCCGGATACATTATTAATAGATGAAAAAACAGAAAGAGTCCCTATAGAGATGGACCTATCGTCGAAGGAAGAGATTCCTATTTGGACGAGCAAAAATGGACCCGGGGCTGTGGTGTTGTTTAAGTTAAGTATAAATGACCTTTCAGCAACCCAGACGCTCCGTGAATCCATTCTTCGCATATATGCAGATGGCATTCAAGAACCCCTTGTAGATAGTCCCCTGGTGGATTTCTTTGCTTCCGCACCCGGGGTAAACCCCTATCGGTCTTTACCGTTGGAAATAACAACAGACGGATGGCTAATATCGCGGTTTGTAATGCCCTATCAGAAAGAAATGAGCATTACATTAAGGAATATTTCTACAGAGAAATTGTCCGTAAAAGGGGAGGTCGCATCCCAACCGTATGAATGGGAACCTCAACGCTCCATGTATTTTTGTGCTCGATGGAGAGGAAACGATGGATTATGGATTCGTTCCACCCGGGCCCATGATCTACCGTTTTTGTATGCAAAAGGCAAGGGATGTCTCGTCGGTGCGGTAAGCCATGTTTTCAACCCATCACCAATACCTACTTCTGGCGGAAATTGGTGGGGCGAAGGGGACGAAAAAATCTTCATAGACCGTGATGAAATTCCTTCTATCTTCGGTACAGGCTCTGAAGATTTCTACAATTATTCATGGTCCGCAGTTGATATATTTTCCTATCCCTACTGTGGACAACCTCGAAATGATGGACCCGGAAATCGAGGCTTTGTCTCTAATTTCCGCTGGCTCATTCTGGACAAAGTCCCGTTCGGTGAGTATATCGCTTTTTCATTAGAACTTCTTATACATGAAGAAGTTTTTAATTTAGGTTATGCACGCATCGCCTATTATTATGCCCGTCCCGAAACCACAGATGACCACTCCCCCGTTTCGGATCGCGTTTATAATCCTTTAACTGCACAGGAAGATTGGAGTTGGCTCCCCGAACCCAAAGGCGCAGCTCGTAATGCTATTTATTATCAAGCAGAGGATTGTCTTGTTACTACAGAAAAAACAGAATTGATAAAATCATATATGTGGGCCGGTAGAGGATTATGCTTATGGAAACCACAACATACGGGTGACTCTTTAAGTTTTAAGGTTTATGTTCCAAAAGGAGGGAATTACGATGTTCGTCTGGTATGTGGATTGTCCCCACAATCGGGAAGTTTTCAAGCATTCTGGGATGATAAGTTAATTACACCGGGTCCTGTTGTTCTCTATGATGAGCATCATATACTCTCGCGAGAATTCAACTTTGGTAAGCAACAAGTATCGGAAGGAGAGCATGTTTTAACTGTAAAATATACAGATAATGAACCGAAACATATTGGGATTGATTTTATCTGGTTACAGCCTTGAAGTCGGTCCTGTTGGACTAAATACAGTTTTTTCTTATCTCATCCAGAATATTCTGGAAATATTCCGGCAAAGGTGCAGTAAACTCAATATATCTATCCGTTTTAGGATGGATAAAACCAAGTAATCCTGCATGTAATGCCTGACCGGGCAATCTCTGTAATGCACAAACAACATTATCCGGGAAATTCAATGCGGAGTAGTCTGTAAAACCATATACAGGGTCTCCAATAATAGGGTTGCCAATAAACCGGAGGTGGACCCGTATCTGATGGGTTCTACCCGTGCTTAGTTTCAATTCCAGAAAACTCATGGATGAATACTTTTCCCGCAAATAGAAATGTGTAATGGCTTCGCGTGCATTTACCCCTGTAATAGACATTCGTTTCGGGTCCGTCAAACTACGTCCTATTCCAGCATCGATAATACCGTATTCTGTTTTAGGAACTCCTTTTACCAAAGCAAAATATTTCCGCGTGAAGCCTCTTTCTTCGACCTGTTTTCGAAGGTGATGATAACTCTCTGGATTTTTCGCAACGACAAGAACACCGGTAGTATTCATATCCAATCGATGAACAATGCCCGGTCGCATCGGGTCTCCTGAAAGTATAAAATCTTTACAATGATAAAGTAATGCATTTACAAGAGTCCCTTTCACATGCCCCGGAGCAGGATGCACAACCTGTTCCGCCGGCTTATTTACAACAATCACCTCTTTATCTTCATAGAGAATTTCTATCGGTATATCTTCGGGAACAAGTTCTGTATTTTCATCTATATCTGGTAGTGTTACTACAATGTTATCCCCGGAGGATACTAAAAAAGAAGGTTTCTTTATCTGTTTCTGGTTAACAAATACCTTTCCTTCTTTTATCATACACTGTATTTGAGTTCGTGAAAAACCCTCCAACTGGTCCGATAAAAAAAGGTCTAAACGCAAAGAAGAAATTTGTTCAGAGACGGGGATTTGCCGGGTGTCTGTCATGTTCTTCCAGTTTTTCAAAACACATTTTAATCTTACGAAAGTATATACTAAAAAATGCGCCTGTGTCAGGTTTCTCGTTTCTTCCTTCTGTAATGCAGAATTATGCTTAATCCCGATAGTATAAAAAGAAGATGAAAGAATCCAGGATAGAAAACAGCCAGTTTTGTTAACCAAACGATAGGTGTGAGAAAACAACGAATCAAGAAAGCACACAAGGGATGGTGAACTATCCAGTTAGCCAATGGAGGACTCATATTATAATACAGGTCAACAAAAGCAGTTCCGATAGCATTTGTTAAAAGGTATTGGTCACGAAATTGCCTGAGTATATCAATTTCTTCAGCCATAGGTGTCCCATAAACAGCAGTAGCAATAAAGCAAGGGCCTCCGCCTCCACTACTTCCACCCGCCACAAAACCTAAAGTGGTAAGAAGCAAACCTACAGGAATCAAAACCCAACTATCTAAAATCATAGGTTTTTTATAATACATCAGTGCATTATCCAATATAACTACAGGGACCGTAGGTTGTGATCTTAGATAAATGAGGATATCCACAACTCCAGCCTTCGTTACCTTCGGTGTTTCGAAAGTTAAAAGTCCTTCCGTTTGACCGGAAGGGGTCTTGGGTCTAACTATTTCATCAATTCCCTGCTCCTGATTAAGGAGTTCAATACGGTCAACATAGGCAAGCCCGCCCTTAGGGGCAAAGATACCGACCTCTTCATCACCTGCTGTTTTTACAATAGCGACACCTTTGTCTGTTGCAACTCTAATGAGACTTGCCACTTCAAAGGGTAAGAGTGCTTGTTTTCGTATTCCAAAACCATTAAGAGAATATGCTCGGAGGGTTATTTTTTCTGTCGAGCCCGTACTGTTTTCTGTCATAATGGGGTCTATATCACTTGCCACTATCTGGGACTGATATGCCGTCCATATCCCCGGTATAACCTGATTGTCTATGTAATTATATTCCGAAGATTGTCCAAAAACAGTTATCCCTCCACGGAACATATTATAATTAAGCCCATTTGTAGGTAAGGTAATCTTTATTGTAGGGACATCCTTAGTAGTGCCATCAAGTTCATACGGAAAAACAGTTTTTCTGAATAAGGATTTTTTTTCTTTATCTGTCGCGGGAGAATAAACTGCGGTTCCAATTTCCGGTGTTTCCGTTAGAGTATCTTCCTGGTAAAGATAATATGCAACCTCATAAGTGTTTTCAATTGGCAATCCATAAACGCCACCATGAATAAGGGTATTTCCTAAAAGACTTGCTACCGCAGAAGGTGTCGGATTGTTCAGAATTCGCACAACACGAATAAGTCCATATATTCGAGAACGGGTTGTTTCTGTAGGTGGAAATTGAATAGAGCCCTGAGATGTACCATCAATAAAGATAGAAATCTTTTCTGCTTTTGATAGGTCTGTTATAAAGGCTGTGGTATAGATATTAAAATTATCTTTTGAATAATGGTAATAACGAAAAGCAGGAACAATAGAGGTCCCTGTCTTTAAGTCTACATCGACATACGCAGGCATGGTATCCGCGTAAAGAGGATACGGAGGGATAATAAAGTCAAGATAGGAGCCGTCATCAGCAAACTCAATACCATTAAAGGTTGAACCAATGTTTTTCCCTGTCTTTGCATCTACAAGTTGTAACGGAGTATCTTCTTCCAAATTATATCCATTTATCCGCCACACGACCCCCCCAAAAGCCCAAACAACTAACCTTTCCTTGCCAGCGTCGTCTTTTTCGAAATTACTATTAGCAAGGCGTGCAACACTGGAAATTTCCGGGGGACCTGTTTCAAACACTGCTGTTACAGAATAGTCCTTATCCATAGTAATTGTTAATGGGTTATCCGTCGATGTCTTATCCTTTGGAAGAAGCCAGTTTTTAAATTGGAATCCCGGCATCGGTTCCGCAGTTAGTTCTACATCTGTTCCCGGCGCAAAAGTTTCACCAGAAGGATTTCGTATCACCGTTCCTGTATCGGACGGCGTTATAGTAATATTCAGAGTATATTGTCTTCGTAAAATCCGTGCTTTTAAGTCCAGATTTTCTTTCACCCGAATAATGAGTTCTTGTAGACGCGAAAATAATCTCCCATCTTCTGAATACCACCCATCGAACTGGTCACCATCATCAATATTATTTATGGATATAGTTACCGTATCACCATCCAAAAACATTCCATCTTCAGACAACAAAGGATTTTTAACCGGATTGATTGTAATTTCTGCATCTTGCGATTGAGCATTGGGACCCCGTTCTATTTCTGCAGTAATATGAAATACATCCAGAACTGTAATAGCGTCTGTAAAAACAAAAGACAAACCACGAACCGTTTTATCAATAATTTCAAGATTTGCCGGGCCTGCGGTATCAAGTGCCGGTGAAGTTATAAACATCTGATTTTCACTTGAACCGTTATAAGCAGAAATTGCTATTCCTGGA
>CAKZKR010000033.1 GCA_937124615.1 uncultured bacterium | reverse complement strand
ATTGGATTAATCTTATCCAAATACTTAATTTCAAATGTATACTCATGAAACTTGCCATCACTAATTAATGGAAGATTCTCATCTACAAGGGAAACCCATCCTCCTGTATTTATTGACCTTGCCTCCCAACAAACAGTAGCCTTTTTATTTGAACAGATTTCTATTTTAATTAACCTATATAAACTCAAGTCCACTTCTTTTTCATGTTCAAAAATAATTCTATCCTCTCCACTATGCTTTTTCAGCCATTGTTCCCCAGGAAGAATAAGATCGGCTATAGAATATTTATTATTCCAATAAACATCAGCCAGCCGAATAATAGAACTATAAGATTGGAGAAAAAAAAACAGATAAATAGAGCAAAATATCATCGCTATTCTAAGAGATACCCGTATATTGAACATTCTACCACCTTTATTCTCAGCTTCATTTATATAGTACTATTTAAACACTATACTTATATTATGATATAAAATTATACTCTGTAATAGAAAAATAAATCCTTTTTAAGTGCATATTAAAGGTTTTATTATTATCGTAAAATAAAACAAAAATATATCATCAAATGACTAATAACAAAATTAGAACTATCATAAAAAAATTTTTTGTAAATGTATCAGTTTCCCTTATTACTTGTCTTTTAATCCTCTCTATATTTATTCTATCCGAAATATTACTCCGATTTCTACATAAGGAGAAAGAGAGGACAATGATAACATCCCCTCCCGTTATTATCTGTTCAGAACAAGGTCGAAAAATTGCCCAAGGAGTTAAAGGAGAAGGGACTATTACAGTTGGAAACAATCCCCATATTTTCAACTTTGAAATTGACAATAAAGGTAGAAGGTTTACTCCACAACCCTCTATCAGCAATAAAAAACTAAACTGCTTATTTTTCGGTTGTTCCTTCACCTTCGGGACAGGTGTTAATGATGACCAGACATTACCCTATTTCTTTGGACAGTTACATCCCGAAATGGAGATATACAATTATGGAATTCCTGGAGGCTCTCCACAGGAAATCTATCTTCAGTCATCTCATCCTGAAAACTTTGACGATATCCCCCAAAGACCCACAATTATCATTTATACATTTATCTCTGACCATTTAAGAAGGTTAAAAGGAACAATAAACCTGATATTTAGAGCTCCCAAATGGGTTGGTTGTTTGCCAGAATTAGAAATGGTTGACGAGAAAATCATATATAAGGGGAAATTTGATGAGAACCATCCCCATCTTTTCTCTTTTGCTAACATATTAAGTAAATCGCATATAATGAAAGAGATGATAAAATACACTCAATTGGATTATCCTTCACCTTTTACGGATGAAAATTACAATTTCTTGTATGTTCTATTAAATGAAACCCACAAATTCCTATCTAAATCTCTACCTGTTTCATATTTTATTGTATTTATCTACCCAGAACATTGCATCTCCCCAAACACATGTCCCAATCTCACATATTTCTTGGACATCCTTAAAAGAGAAAAAGACATCACAACAATTTCATGTAACCAAAATGAAATGTTGGAAGATTATTCTCAACTCAAATCTTCAGGAAAACATATTATTTTAGACGGACATCCAAGCCCTGAATGTTATGATTTATTCGCAAAATGGTTAAGTAAAGAGATTGAGAATAAAAAACTATTAGAGCGTACAAATTAAAGTTATGATTTTGATGTTAATACCTTGCTAATAATTTCCTTAAGGTTCTCAAAGCGGTAGGGTTTTTGAATATAGCCTGTAAATAAGCCCATCTTCACCTTTCTCTCTATCTGTTCCTGAGGATAACCGCTGGTCAAAATGATAGGGATATCCTCTCTTATCTTTTTTATTTTCATACATGCTTCAAAACCATCTATATGAGGCATTGTCAAATCCAAAATAATACATTTAATTTCGTCTTTATGTTTTTCAAACAATTGAACTGCTTCTCTTCCATCCATAACAGATAAAACTTCAAAACCCAAATGTTCTAACATCCGTTGCGTAATTGCACGAACGGTATCTTCATCCTCTGCCAACAAAACCTTTCCTGTATATTTAATCTCTTTCTTCTCTTCAGTAAATGAAGTATCTTTCTCTTCCATCCATTCAATTGCCGGTAGAAAGATTTTAAAAGTAGTTCCTTTCCCTTTTTCTGAATAAACCTTTATGCCCCCCTTATGACTTTTCACCGCCCCTAATACAGAAGCAAGCCCAAGTCCTCGTCCTATAAATTTCGTTGTATAGAAAGGTTCAAATATATGTCTTTTCGTTTCTTCGTCCATTCCACAACCTGTATCCACAACTTCAATTAGCACAAACAAACCTTCTTTAAGTTCTCCGGGTAAAAACAGTGTATCCAAATATTTCCTGTCACAAATAGATGCGGATGTCCGAATGATGATTATACCACTTTTATTTCCAATCGCTTCATTTGCATTTATAACAAGATTCATAATAATCTGCGAAAGTTGTGTAGCATCCCCCTCGACTAAAGGAATCTGTTCTGCCAAATCCAATTTCAACACGACTTTCTTAGAGATAGAAGACTTAATGATTTGGGCCATTTCTTCAATTATCGCATTCAAGTTTATACGATTTGTAGAAAGTTTCTTTTTTCCTGCATAAGAAAGCATTTGTTGAGCCAGTTCGGCCCCTCTCTTCCCAGCAGTAATGATACTATTTAAATATTCTCTCGCAGGCGAAATTTCTGGCAGGTCATAAATAGCAAGTTCCGCACTACCTATCATCGCCATCAATAAATTATTAAAATCATGAGCCACACCTCCAGCCAATGTCTCCAGACTTTGAATTTTCTGCACCTGATACATTCGCTCCCGCATTTGTTCACGCTCTTTCTCAAACTGTTTCTGTTCTCGAATATCGATAACTCCCCCTATAATTCCATCCTCTAGATTATCCGGATTTCTCATCGCTGCATTAATACGAATATCTATAAACTCACCATTTTTTGCCTTCCATCGAGTCTCTACCCAACTCGTATTATCTCCTTTCAAATCCTTATACAACACATCACCTACTCGGTCAAATTCTTCTTCTGTCTCATAATACTTTCGGGTAGAAATACCAATAATTTCCTCCTTGGTATACCCCAAAATTTGACACATCCGGTCATTACACCACTCTATAACATGATTCCGAACAAATATTATTCCAAAAGGAGCCGTTTGCATAATACTACCTAATAAATACTCATTTCTTTGCAATATTTCCTGAGCCATTTTGATGTCTGTAATATCATGATAAGTTCCCAATACTCCTATTATTTTTCCATCTTTATCCTTTAGAGGAACCTTACTTACCACTAACCATCTTACACTTCCAGAGGCCCTCGTATGTTTTTCTTCAAATTTCAACATAGGCTCGCCCGTTTCCATAATCCTTCGGTCAATTTCGCGAAAACCATCCGATTCCTCTTTTGTCCATGGCAGTTCATAATCTGTCTTTCCAATTACTTCTTCGGGAGACGAACAATTTGCATCCTTCGCAAATTGCAGATTACAACCTAAAAACACACAGTTTCTGTCTTTCCAAAAAACAGCCTGTGGTATATTTTCAATAATTGTTTGTGTTAGTGAAATTTGACTATCTCTTTCTCTTTGAATATTCACAAGTCTATCAATATTCAAAGCGACCTCTATCCGCACCATTTTCCCGGTTTCCCACGGAATAGCAAAATCAACACACTGAAAGTAAGAACCTGTTCTTGTATTCTGAAAAATCCACACATACGGCGGATTGGGTTCTCCTTTTTCGTTGAGTAACTTGTCGTTCGTACAAAAATTACATGGACAGGTTTGTCCCGTTTGTAAAACTTCATAACACTTTTTCCCCAGAATATCTCGTCCCCATCCCTTCTCAACATATTCATTCGCAGCCAAAATTTCATAAGTTTCCATATCTGCAACATATGCCACCGTGTCAATAGCACTCATACTTCTAAATAGCGGTTGTAAATCATCAACGGTATAATATTTTTTTCCTTTTTCCGTCCTGTTAAAAAACTCTTCTATCTCCATTACGATCCCTTTATCCTTTTGTTTACCAAATCACTATAAAATATAGTTATTATAGTATAGTTTTTTAACCAAAATATCAAAAAATAAAGAGAAACCATGTTTATAAATATTTTACTCCTTTTAAATATTTTTTTCCACGGTACTACTATTTGGGTTGAACCCTCCTGGGTATCTACAAATCTAAATCAACCTTCCCAAAATTCCTGTTATGCAGCACAAATTTTTTCTGCAAAAGGAGAAGAAGAGTCTTTTCAAATTCACATTTTTGCGGACAACAAAGATTTAAATAATATAACATGCTCTTTCGAAAAACTATCCGATAAATTTCCCAATCCTATTATATACCAGGTCCTACCTATTCAGGGAATCCCTTTACCCAAAGGAGGTTTCGATAGAAGTCATATATTCCTGGATATTCTAAAACCCATTCAACCCTTTAGTCTCTCAAAGGGACAAAAAATAATCCTATGGATAACTTTCAAAATTCCCCGAAATATAAAATCAGGTTCATATAAAACAGAATTACAAATCAATGCGGAAGAAAAAAAACTAAAACAAATTCCCATTTCCATCGAAGTCTTCGATTTCGAAATCCCTCAAACACCTTCAATAACCGCAATCAGTTTCTTAGATTGGCAGACACTGACAGCAACTCATAAATCTACTTTATCCGACGAATTCTGGAAAGGTTTTTTCAAATTTCTACACAACAAACGACTTCATATCTCATTAGGGTCTTACTTGCAAAATCTTAATTCAGATACCTTTTTTGTCCCTGAAGGTTTGTGGAAAATCTATGTCAATTATATAAAGGAATATACCTCACAAAATTTTGTAGACATAACACCCTTGTTATTACCTCCCGGTCCTCTTGAGACGGTTCGCACGCTTCAACAAAATGAGATTAATATAATAGACGAAATAAGAAACAATCATAACAACAATCGAATAACCCTCGGCTCTATTTTTTTCACACCTAAAGATGCTGAACAGAATGAAGCATTACGACGATACCTACTTTCTATTACCGAACAACTTCCGTTTGTGATAAGGATTTTGTGTAGCCCTCCCCTACCTCAGTACAACTTCTACACAGACATTTGGGCTATTCCATTCTCCTATTTTTCACCCAGTTTAATGGAACGCTTTACAAAAGGATTATCCATTGCTGACGAAAATACCCTTCCTGTTAAATCAGTGTCCTCCTCAACTACAGGTTTTATTCCGGGTTCTTATCCCCTTATCTTAAGTTCTCCATGGAACATTGTAGATGGCTGTCTTTACACAGGATGGTTATCCTATCCTGCGGAAAAGGAAGGTAAAAAAGAATGGTTAGAAATTCAACTAAAAGAAAAAATAGCCGGTGAAAAAATAGCGATTTTCTGGGGACAGGGGCAGACTCCTCAATCTATAGAGGTTTTAACCTCCAGAGACGGCTTTTATTTTTTGACTTCATCTGTAAACTGGAGACATGTTTCTAAAACACTGTTTGATCCTGCTATTTCCTATGCAACTTTTAAATACAATCCTGATTTTATCGCCATTCGATTTGAATTTCCACATATCAAAAAGGGAGAAACAATATGTATTCAAGAAATCCAATTAAATCCTTCCGCACAAGGGACAGAACCTCGAGTCGCTCCTGTTATTACTCCCTGGCTCTGGATTAATCCCGAACAATATCCTTCACTCCGTTATGATACAGTCCCTGCTGAAACACGCATTATCCCATGGATATGCTGGAATTATGGCTTCAGGGGCATGGTTCTTACCCCTATAATCTCCTGGGGCAATATTCTTACGAGGACACAAGATATCAATAATTTCCTGTTTCAACCTCAGAACACTATGCAAATGACAACATTACTATATCCAGCAAAAGACCATTATTCCCCCTCTATTCGTTTGGAACGGCTTCGCGACGGTCTGGAAGACTATGAATATTTATGGCTCCTTGCTCAAAAGGCACATTCAAAGAAGTTAAAAAACGAAGAATCTTACAAATACTTGACAATGCAACCTGAGAAATTTCTCCCATGGAATATAGTATCAGATAGTCTCATTCAAGAACTGATGAAAAGAAGAATTTCTATCGGATACGAATTAAGCGACAAGGAAATCCCTTATAAACAAGATAATAAAAAATCATCCAACAAACAAGACAAAAGAGAAGCAATAAATATTTCTCCAAAGGTGCAAAAAAACTTTTCTATTCGCCAAAAATCCACCGAGTAAAAAAAATTAACTTTACTCCAGATTAGTTTCTATTTGCAGGTTTATTCCTGTCTTTATCCATGCATTTGTAACAGATATTTTTACCCCTCCCTGTCCTTTTGTTTTGACAACCATAGAAGAACAAGGTTCCAATCGATATGACCCCGTTACAATAGGTCCTAAGAATTTCAACGACCAGGGTATATCAGACACATTTTCTATTCTTACCTGTCCTTCTTTCTTTTCGGGATTAGTTACCTTTATTTTTCCAAATTGTACACAGGAAAGGAATAATTTTGAGACCCATTCTTCTCTACCATTAATCAAATCCGCTATCCAAACAACAGTTCGTTTGTTGTCCAGAGCCTCACGAATACCCTGTTCACTCTTCTCACTCGCAAACACAAGGGTCATTGGCCTTTTATACTTATCCAATTGGAATTCACCAACAACCAAACCATGTAAGTCGCTATTTCCCATCATTGTGAGATTATTTTCTAATGCCCAATCAACAACATAGGGATACCAATCCGAACGATTTGTTATCTCTACTCCATGCAAATATCCTTTTTCCAACAATTTCTTTTGAAATTCAAATTGATTCCTTGTGGAAGAATTCCAATCAGGATGATTCCATTGAATAAATGCCCCTTGTTTTACTGCGTTCTCTATTGCTGTAAAAGGGTCTTCGTTGTCCACAAGATTTACATCTTTCAAAAAAAGTGCGTTATAATGACCATAGGGTTCCTTCTTCGTAATTTCTCCTCCCCGAATAAGAATCATTCCATAATAATCAGCAACAGGCTTGGCTAACTCATAAGAAGAATTATCATCCCCCGTTAAGAAAGGTCTATTCACAGGTCCCTCAATGTGGTCTGTAATCGCTATTGCATCCAATCCCGTTACCCATGCCTCAATAACCCGCAAATCAGGCCAAACATATCCATCCGAGAAAACAGTATGCATATGGAAATCACATTTTACTGTTATAAACGGTTCTACATGGGGAACTACTACTTCATCCCGAACAATAGGACGATCTAACTGCGTCAAAGGAATCGGCGATACATTCTCGCCATAAATTAAAAGACTCAACGATGAAAAGACAAGAAATAATGAAACTATTCTTCTCAATAGGCCCGAATTTTTTTGTACCTTGGTCATTTGTAATCTCCTTATAGATGGAAAAAAAAGAGTTTGCATTTAGACCTAAGGGGGAAATTTTATGCTTCATCAAGGAGGAAATTACTTCATCTTCCTTTTCGCACGAAAACAATACCAGACCCTTCGCTTAGCCTACATGAAAATACTATACCATTTCACAAAAGAAATTTCAAATTTCTATTTTTAGGTACTCCTTTCCTTCCTCTACCCTAAAGAGTCTTTCCCCCATTTTTAATCAAATCCACTTTTTCCTTTAACCCACTCAATTCTTGCTATGTTTTAATAAACTTCCTGCATTTAAGCCCCTTTGGAAAATACCTCCCTTTACAATTTGTTTCCCATTAATGATAACCTCATCTACTCCGGAAGGTTGTTCCGTAGGTTTCTTAAAGCACGCTTGAGAATCTATCCTGTCCAAATCAATCACAAGCACATCTGCAAAATAACCTTCTTTCAAAAGTCCCCTCTGCTTCAATTTAAAATGTTCTGCTGGCAACCCCGTGCATTTACGAATGGCTGTTTCCAACTCCACCAACTTTAACTCTTTATGATATCTCCGTAGATATCTTGGATAGCAACCGTAGAATAAGGGAGAAGGCATTCCAAATCCCATTAAAACCGCATCCGTAGAAATCATCACTTTGGGATGTGACATAGACGGGAAAGTGGTCCGTTCCGTGAACAAATCATCCGGCTCCGCAATACTCTCAAACACAAGCACATGCCCATCTTCCTCTAAAAGCAAATCACAACCTGCATCAAACGGATGAACTCCTCTCTCCCGCGCAATTTCCACCAGACTCATACCTTCATACCTTTTATTTTTCTCCGACTTCACCGCCATTATGTGAGCACATTCCCACCCCATAAGTCGGAACAGATTCAATGTCCATGAATCAGGTCCTGTATGAGGCCATTCCATCTTTCCATGCTCTATACTATACAACATTTTCTTTCGTAACTCGCGGTCTTTTAACCGGTTCAGCACCTGTGTTCTATCCCCTTCCAATGCCCATGGAGGGAAAAAAGCTAATAGGTGAGTAAAACCTGTTGTCGTTGGCATAACATCAACACTTATATTTACCCCCTTATCCTGGTTTTCAACAATCCTTTCTATTGCTCCTGCAATAGGTTTTTCCAATGGAATCGGCACAGGAATCCATTGTGCAAGACTTGCCATCATACGAATCAACGAACGAATAAAAGGTCCTATAAATCCCATATCTGGCACCCAAAACAAGTGAGATACCTGCGCCCTAATCTGATTCTCTCTTGCAACTTCCGCTACCTCATCTATTGCCATGTCTAAAGTATTACTATAACTCCGTAGATGGCTAGTAAAAATCCCATCATATTTTCTCAACACCTTTCCTAATTCTACTAGTTCCCGCGTATCACTTTGACTGCCCGGGTAATATTGCAGTCCTGTAGACATCCCAATTCCACCTGCATCCAAAGACTCCTCCAATGCCCGAGCCATTCTCTGTATCTCTTCATCAGTAGCATACCTATTTTCCGGACCGACCCCATGCAATCGTAACAACCCATGTGGAACTAAAATGGCAGAATTCAACGGAATACCCTTATTCTCCAGAAAATCAAAATATTCTCCTGTTCTTCTCCACCGAAATTCTTTCTCCGGGTCAAAACTTGAAAAAACTTCAATATAAGTGAATATAGTCTCTTTTCCCGGCTCCAATATTGGTGACGCTCCCATCCCACAATTCCCACCAACAAAAGTAGTAATCCCTTGCTTAATCAAAGGCATGAGCAACGCTTCCGCATCATCTTTATGCAAACTTAAATCCGCATGGGAATGAGGGTCAACAAAACCCGGACATACGACCTTTCCTTTTGCATCAATCTCCTCTTTTGCTTGGGCCTCTTTCAAATATCCCATAGCAACAATTTTATCTTTTTCAATTGCAAGGTCTCCCTCATACGCCTTTGCTCCACTTCCATCTACAATTTTTCCATTTCGAATTAAAATATCAAACATAATTTTTCCCTTCTCTTCAGATTAAAATTGTGGGGAAAGTTTCCTTTCCCCACAATATACTTATCTATTTTCCCTAAATTTAATTTAACAAACCTACTCCAAACCCATCCTCTCCGCCAGGGTTAATATGATACCCACCTGCGTTGAATAACTGAATTAATCGCAACAATTCAGGAAAATCAATCTTCCAGTTCTTCGGATTATAATCAGATGTGTGATATGCACAAGTCCGATTGCTACCTGAACCTACTTGATAACCATCTTCTGTATCTCCAGGGTTATTTGCACAATGATAACCCCAAGAGTTGAAGAATTGAATGACACGCAACAACTCACGCAATTCAATCTTCCAGTTCATATTTATATCCGCACTATGCCGTGAAGGGAATTCTCCTTCCTCAGCTCCTTCTACGGTTCCTTCAATTCCCCCCTCCGGCAATCCTTCTCCACTTCCTTCATTTGAAATCACATTAACAATTACAGGATATACAAGCATATTCGGACCCCCTGTAAAGGACACGATTGCAAGATACTCACCCGACGCAAGTCCATTCGCACAGAATTTTACAACCACGGATTGACTTGCACCCGGAGCAAGATTATAACTGGAACCTGAAATTATTTGAAATACTTCTTCCGACAATTCAGGGGCACTTATTACTGCGTTCCCTTGCAATGCTGATATGCTTAACTCTGAATTCATCACAGTAAATGTTCCTTCAACACAATCACCGGAGTTTACAACTCCTAAATCCAAAACAAAAGGCTGGATAACAGGTACAACAAGAGTTCCTTCCCCTTCTTGTCCACCCTCAGGCACAACCGGAAGAAACATCGCCTTCAAAACAGTATTTCGACTAATACTAAACGAGATGGGATTACTCAATCCGACAAATTCCCCATTAATCATCCAACCCTGCCATACATCTTTTGACGAATCATAATTAGCCTGAGCGGTTATATTTGTGCCAAGATAATAATTTCCCGGGTTCAGATCTCCACTACTTACAGGTAATACCCGAACAGAAACAGGTGCTTGATTTCCCTCAGTTACAACAGACAACTGATAAATAGGTAGAATCTCTCCCTCATTCGTTTCGCTATAACATGGGGCACCGCAACCACCACCATTGCTACGAGCAGATGGGTCTACTGCAGAGACAACAAATGTAATGATACTTTCAGAAGACCCATTAAAGGTAGCATTATATTCTGCCAGATTGCACACCCTATCTCCATCCGCATCACCATAAGCACCTAAATATTGACTTGCAGAAGTATCTACCTGTCCAACGGTGTATATTATTCCTATCTGAGATGCAATCTGAGTCAGCATAGATAAAGTCGGGACCTCTCCTAATGTGGCTATCCCTGCAAATAACGCTTTTATCTGACTGGCATTCATAACAGACAAAACATTCTGGGGAATTCTCCCCTGTGAAATAGCCGTATCAATAATGGTTGTGAATGTCGCATAATTGCTTTGCCATGCGGATAACACACAACAACGATTCCGAACCCCCGGATTTGCTAATATAATATCTAAAAGCTGTAATTGAGCCAACTCAATCATTTGATTTCCATCTAAATCAGCAGAAACAGAACCAATCCCTTTCATGGAGCAATATGCTTCCCATGCACTACGAGCATTACTCTGAATAGCAGTATTCCCACATAAAGAAATAGCACACGGTTTCGGACACCCTTCCGGAATTTCTCCTTCCCCTTCTATCACACCCTCTGCAGAACCTTCAAATAAACCTTCTACAATTCCTTCCCCTTCTATCACACCTTCAGGAATACCCTCTATTGTCCCTTCAGGATCAGCACAGGGTGCATAACGGGAAAGGTCACTCTCAGTAAAGCCCTCAGGAACCCCATTCCCTGCAGAAATACCGGATAATCCGTCATAGGCTTCAATATTCAACCAATTAATAGCAATACGTCCATCAAAAAACATCTCTATCTGAAAACTCACGGTATCATTAGTAAAGTTTCCATCTACTCGAACATTATCATAGGTAACCACGAATCGGTCTTCTAACTGCTTCCACCAGATTTGTCCCCCCTCATTTGGTTTCAAATTATCAAACATACCTGAAACCCGCGGTAGCCGAAAATGATTTTCCGGAGACTCTTTATTTTGTGTATCCCCTTCTGTAAATGTTAAGTAACCATTGCTACCGATATACACCCGGTCATAAGATACCCCATACAGCACCACTTGTTTACCATTTGCTAACGGAACTTCAACATAAGCATCATCCCCTAAATTGACCACCGTTGAAAGGATGGAATCCACCGGATACCCGGTAATGGAACTTGTGCATGCAAAATAACCATTTGCACTATTAACCGGTGTTAAAAGCAGTCGCTTAAAATCCAAATCGTTATTTACGGTAAAATCCTCTGTAAACCAATCCGTTGCAGGTTGGGATGGGGGCCCTGATGTAAAATTAGCCTCATAAGGACGAAACTCCAAATCTAGAGGACCATTAAAAGGAGACCACGGAATCGTCATTATGGGCAAATCCCATCTGCCACCAAAAATACTTATAAACACAGTGGGATAAAACTTTACCGTTAAAACTAAGTTGCATATCTCATTGTAACTCATTATTGTGCGATAACCATTCTCACCAACCTCCACAGGGATGATTTGTCCCTCTTCCCAAACCAAGAGACCTTCGGACAAACTTATCGTATCGCATTCCAGCGAACCATTAGCGTTTGCAGAGGCATCCACACCCGCTCCTGCTTCAAAAGGAATCCATTTTAACCAACTGGGCAAAGAAACCCCAACCAAGTTCAAAATAGCATTAACAAGGTCCACCTCAAATAAATGCGTTCTAGGTGTATCGTCTTGAATAACCGACGCATTATCTAATAAAAAACTATCGAAATAATCATATGCAGTCGTTCGAAAATGTACATCCGGAATATATGGAACATCTACAACAAAAGGAGGTATTAAACCTATATCAAAACCTGCTTTCATTAGCAATTCCGCTCCGAAATCATAACCCCAAAATCCACTGGCATTCCCTGCTTTCAACCAAGGTGGACTTAAATGGAAAAACCCTAGCACATCTGCTTGGTAATTTGCAACGGCTGCTGAACGAATCCGTACCTGTACAGGAAAACCTCCCGGTTCCTCTTCAAAACCACCTTCTCCTTTGCCGTTCGGCCACCAACCCGAATCAAAACTCAAGTTTACCCCTTTCATTGGGGCTGTAAATTGAACAGGCTGTGTCTCTACCGCTTTACCAATATCTCCCTTTGCATCCACCTTGATTATCTCCTCAACTCCACCTGAAACAACATATTCCGAACCATTCGCTGATTTCACACCGGAACACGGCTCAAACAACTGAACAATCACTCCTGATTTCCCCTCCTTTTGATAATCCCAACGTATTAAAAAAGGACGAACACCATCTTCAGTGTAAATTTCTTTTCTCTGTTCTATATATAAAAGGTTATTCTTTAAATAGCATTTCACCTCACTTAATCCCTCATTTCCTTTTGTTTGTACTATAGACCATTCAAAAAGAACCCCATCCAACTGTAAACGAAAGTTTCTACTTCCATCACCCGAAAATACTTTTTCAGTCTTATCAAAATATTTTTCTAATAATGCTCGATTAACTGAGGTAAAACCAGGAAATCCAACCCCTTTCTTACCAAATTGGACAATACTCCGGCGAATAATACTATCTTCTCCAAACTCAACATACTCCATTGAGCCCTGTTCTTTAACTAATAACTGTAATTTTCCGTCGGAAGGAACATTATCTCCCTCCCAACGCGCAGAATAAATCCAGTATGACTCTGCAGAAGCAATTGCAGATACTACCATAAATAGAAATAGAAACACGACAATACTCACTTTCTCCTGTTCCATTACAGATCTCCTTTATATATTTTATTGATTTGTAATAAAATTATCATCTCTTTTGACATAATCCCAAAATCACAAAACTATAAATACCATAATTTTTCTTTCCTTTATAATATTACCATTATTATAAATAAATTTCAATTTTTTTTACTGTCCAATTTCACTTTTGCTAAAATAATAAAGTAATACGTACGATAGAATATATAATGAA
>CAKZKR010000032.1 GCA_937124615.1 uncultured bacterium | reverse complement strand
ACTCTACCATTGGCAGTGTTCAAAACAACCTGAAACTCTTCATCATCAACAATACGGTTATTGTTGTTGTCAGGATATGGTGCGGGAAAATTATTTGGTACTAAACCATCGGTTTGCCTTTGCTCATCTATTGGATAATTCATATATAAGTTTGCAAACTGAACAAGGTCTCCACCCGGTGTTGTCCCCGCATTTTGTAGATTTGCAATTATCATTTGTCCAGATGAATTTTGTACTATTTTCCCATTATTACTATTTATTCTATATGATTTTAATGTAGAACTCTGCAATTCACTAGGGGTAAATTCTTGCCCATTTTCATTATAAACTCTTCCTCGTGTATATATTGTTCCAGCAACTCTGCTATCTGCCTCGGATGCTCTTACTAACAGAGATTCGAGCGAGGCAACTTTGATACGGTCAAATGTGTTGTAATTTGCGGGGTTCGTATTTCTAAACAAATCAAGAGACTGAAATTCAGCGTGGCATAGGATACAATTAATATTGTTGGCTAGAACAGCAAATTCGGTATGTGGACTTACTCTTCCACCTATATTAACAACTTGGACGGCTGTTTTAGTAATACCATTTCGTCTTGCAGTGGATGTTATTGTCAAGAAAGAACGAGACCATTCGTCATATCTTGCAATATGGACACTATCTATTTGTGCAATTTCAATATTTCCCGAAGGGTCTCTTAATTGTATTGGTTGACTAAAAAGAGCCCACCCCCGGGGATCATATCCAGAGGGGTAGGTTTCAAAAACGCCATTTCCATTTCCTGTTTCATCAATATCTTTCGTACCATTAAAATTCAGATCTTCATTTATAGGGATGCTTAAGTTATTATCGAGGTAAAAACGATAAGAAGCCCAATTTCTTGTAGTATTTCCACTTGTTTCAATGTAGTCGTCCCAGAGCCTTTTTAGTGCTAGGTCTATGCCTGCTTGTGCTGCTTCTCGTAAAATAATATCATCAGCGGAAAAGTCGGTTTCTCTTTTGTTATTTATTACTGTAGTGGTAATTACTCCAATGGCTCCTAAAATTACAATAATAGCAATCGTGGAATAAATTAATGCAATTCCAGATTTTCTTGCTGTTGTAATACGCATATGTTTTCTCCTAATTTTCCAATTTGATTGTTCCGCTGAGCTCGGCACGTATTAAGGGTCCTTCTCCAGGTCCCATTCTTTTTGTTCCTTCTAAGTATATATATAACAATGTTGGTAAATTATTACTATTACTTCTATCGGGTAATAGTTGAAACTCGACATTGCTTATGCAATTAGCACTTCCTATTACTCGTCTATTATTTCCCTCTACCAATACCAGTCTTCTTGTTAGAGTTCTATCTCCGTTTGTATCCTCGCCTGCATCTAAAATAGCATTTGGTGCAACACCGCCTGATGCACGGTCTTCATTTTCATGTTGTACAAGAATTGGTTGAGAAGATCGAATAAAGGATGAGTTGTTAACAGGAACAGGAACAAAGAATCGCAAACCTCTTCCATTATTTTGAACTTGAATGGCTTCCGCTCCTGCAGGGGATATTGGAGGAGTAACATTTGTAGATGCCTCTGTGTATGCTTGTTTTACTAATTCCGAAAGTTCATTGTAAGTGTTCCGTAAGTCGGAGTCAATTTCGTTTTGAACAAAAGATAGGGACGATGATTTTACAGAGGATTGTAATGCCAGGAAACTTAATAGAGAGATAATACCCATTAACGCAACTGATATAGTCGCCTCAATTAAGGTAAAACCATAATTGTCTTTTTTCATATATGAAATCCTCATTTTATCTTGAAGTTACAATGGTTGCAACAGTATCTCTGAGAGTATGTCCACGAATCGATGTCCATGTTGCAGACACAAAAATTTGTGCAGGATTATCTGTCCCTCCGGCAGGATTTCCGTTCATATTTCTACAAACCACACTTATTTGTAAATCAGGTATTGAAATTGGATGTTCCGGTGCGGATACCATGGTTAACCAATCATTAGATGTCCTGCCGTTAATCCATGAGTAAAAACCTTCCCAGTTAAAGGTTTCATTACTTGTATTAAAATCTTTTCTTTTCTCTCGGATTGCTTCAATAACTGCACGGCATACATGGAGAGCCTGTATGCGTTCTCTTTGCATCTGTAAATTATTATGAGAAGAAACTAATGTGACTGCTGTTACCCCAACTACAAAAGCAAAAATGGCAACTGCGATCATAATTTCTATTAATGTTAAGCCCTCATTTTTTTTCCTATTCATTTTATTTATCCTGTATCTAAATTTTTTTTATATTATAACACAATAATCCAAAAAAATATTGCAAATAGTGAAAATTTGCACGACAAACATGAAAATTTTCACATAATAGTTTTAGATAATTGTAAAGTGTTAATATTAAAATAACTATTTGGTGAGAAGAGGTTTATATAAGGATTTTACAATTTTTGCTCCTTCGGATGGGTGAGAAATAATAAAGGAGGCGTTTCTTCCTGTCTTATTTTTGTATTTTTCTATAAGGGTATTAACAAAATCTTCAATGTATGTTGTCTCAACTAAATTTATAGTACAACCACCAAAACCGGCACCTGTCATTCTTGCACCTTTACAACCCCTAATATTCCTTGCAATATCCGTTATTATTTCAAGTTCATTGTTTGTTACTTCATAATCCCTTTGCAAACTTAAATCCGATTCATTAAGTAAATTTCCTACTTTTTGAATATCCCCATTTTTTAGACCCTCAATACAAGAAAGTACACGATTGTTTTCAGATAAGACATGATAAGCCCTTCTGAAGGGTATTGGATTCATGATACTCTTTGTTTGAAGTAGTTCATCAAGAGTGAAATCCCTTAAGTGTGTGGCTGGTTTTTTGAAAAAAGAGATTAATGTATTTAATGCTTCATTACATTCTGCTACGCGATCATTGTATTTTGACCCTGTAAGGCCTCGAGGACAATTTGTATTTGCTATAACAAAGGAATGGTTATGTAGAACGATGGGAATTAGTTCATAGTTTAAAGTTCTGCAGTCTAAAAATAAAGCATGACCTTTTTTGCCACATCTTGAAATAAACTGATCCATAATACCCGATTTTAATCCTAAAAACTCATTTTCTACCCGTTGTCCTAATTTTGCGGATTCAGCATCATCTATTGTAAAGTCGTATAACGCCTCAAATAACTTTAATACGGCCATTTCAAGAGATGCAGAACTACTAAGACCACATGCCATAGGAACATCGCCAAATATTATTCCATTTGCTCCGAGAAGGGAATATCCTAATTTTGTTAATTCATGAGTTACCCCCATTATATAGTCCATCCATGGCTCAATAGGATTACGAGAGGGATAGTGTAGGTCAGCAATACTTTGACGATTTGTATTTAATGCATAGAAATTTAAGAGGGAATCGTTCCTCTTTTTCCCAACGATATATGTGCATTGTTCTAAAGCCATAGGAAGTACATAACCATGGTTATAATCAGTGTGCTCTCCAATAATGTTAACCCTTCCAGGAGCTTTTACTATTACATCGGGTTCGGTTTTAAAAAAATTATAGAACTGTTGTTCTAAAAATTCTAAAGTTACTCCCATAATTCCTTACTCCTAAAAAATATAAGGTCATTTATATAATGGTTTGTTCTGATATGGGGTCGAAGAAATGAATTTTTCCGTTGTCTATGTTGACTATGAAAGGCTTACCAATAGGGGGTTCATTTGTTAATTTGAGTTTTACAGTAATGATATTTTTACCTGTATTTAAATATAAATTCATTTCGGAACCCATAGGTTCAACTACTTCTACATCTGCAGAAATAGAGAGACCTTTTTGTAATACTTGATTTTGATTAATGATAAAATCTTCTGGACGAATGCCTAAAACTATTTTTTTGTTTATATAAGTTTTTATGGGTTCCTCTAAATTTTCAGGAACAATTATTTCGATATTATGTGTATCAGTAAAATACATTTTTTCGTTTTTCACAACAATAATTCCTTCAATCATGTTCATAGGAGGACTGCCAATGAAACCTGCAACAAATTTATTTGCGGGTTTATGGTACAATTCCAAAGGAGTTCCTACTTGTTGAACAGTTCCATTATTCATTACAACGATACGGTCTCCCATTGTCATGGCTTCTATCTGGTCATGGGTTACATAAATAATTGTGGCTTTTAATTGGTGATGTAACTTTGATATTTCAGCACGCATTTGAACACGCATTTTGGCATCCAGATTGGAGAGAGGTTCATCGAAAAGGAAGACTTTAGGATTCCGAACAATGGCTCTGCCTACAGCGACTCTCTGTCGTTGTCCACCGGATAGTACCCTCGGTTTAGCGTTTAAGTAGTCGGTTAACCCTAATATTTCCCCTGCCTCACGAACTCTCTTATCAATTTCCTGTTTGGATACACCTCTTAGCATTAAGCCAAATGCCATATTCTTATAAACGGTCATGTGTGGATATAATGCATAATTTTGAAAGACCATAGCAATATCACGGTCTTTGGGATGGACATTATTTACCAGTTTCCTATCAATAAGGATTTCCCCGGAAGTGATTTCTTCAAGACCTGCTACCATTCGTAGTGTCGTTGTTTTTCCACAGCCCGAAGGTCCAACAAGCACTACAAATTCTTTATCTTCTATTGTAATTGTTACATCTTTAACAGCGGTAACACCATCAGGATAAGTTTTTGTTAAATTTTTTAATTCAACTTTTGCCATGTCTTATTTTCCTGTTGTAGATATATTTCTATATTGTATTTTGTTTCATATCATTGATTAAACTCGTTCGGAAATCTTCAGGTATGTCTTTGTTTCCAATGATAAGGGAATCGATGACAAGTTCCATAAAATTTTTGTCGCTTGTTAAATTATAGGGGTTCTGTTTACTGTTCGTTATATTGATTTCTATTTTTTGAGGTTCAAGGTTTTGGCTAATAATTATTCCAACCCTGTCTATGGAAATGGAATTAATATTGGCAAATATCGATTTATGATTTTGTTTTTCTTGCTCTTTAAATGATTTTAATAAAGATCCAATATTCGTTCCTTTACCGGGAATATAGTATAAATTCAGTTGTAGATTATTAATATATATACTATATTTTAGTTTGAAAGTGGATGAGATATGGAGTTTCGTTTGTATATCATCCGAATGGATGGCAAACTCTTCGGGGAAAAAAGTTGGGTTATTAATTTGAAAATTTCGAAGATTGATTGAAAAATCCCAAAAATTTAAACGGGCCTGGTCAAAATGACAACGAATTTCAGGGGTATTGATAAGAGTATTCTCTATAATCTTGGACAAGAAAGAGAATTGAATTTGTGGATATAAAACAAGGATACAGCATGTAAAAAAAAATAAACTATTTGAAAATATTATTAAATAAAAAAGACTTTTTTTCAAAGTAGTTTTGGGTATTTTTCTTTTTGAATATTTTTTCTTTTTTGTTTTTTTATCTGATGTATCAATCAAATGTGTGAGTCCAATTTAAAACCTTTTTATGAAGAGATTTCTGTCTTTTCTTTAAACTTTCTTTACCATCTTGTAATTTCATAGAAAGAGGAACTTCCACAGGTATTTGCTTTGGACTCCACGAAAAACAGAACAGGGTGTCGAAACCATTTAGTATAAGATATATCTTTACATTTTGCAGTCCTTCTTTAGGGACGAGTATTTCATTAGCGTTGTAAGGAAAAACCAGAGTTACTTTTCTTTTAAATCTTCGTAGAGTTCCTGACGGAATTTCTTCTAATGTTTTGTCCACTATAATCTGAGTTGGTTGTACTTCTGTATTTTCATTTAATAGCATATATACATTAAATCCTCTTAGACTGACACTGTCATAAGCAATACTCATGTCTTGGAAAGAGGAGTCTAATGTAATTTCGATCGTTACTCCATGTGAAAAGGAGGAGGTTGGTGATTGTGACCATATAGCTTGACTTTCGGGATTAAATATTTTAGGGTAAGAACCTCGGATGCACTGGATGTTTGATATGGGATTTTCTGGGATAAAAGGTATTAGTTCTCCTGCTAAAACAACTTCCTCCTTTGCTTTTTTATCTGGGCCTGTTTTACAACTCATCCCATTAATAAGAAAGTACATACATAGCAGTAAGATGAAAAAAATATTTATGGCATATTTTAGATTAAGGACAATATCACTTTTTTTATTCTGTTGGTTCATACTATTTATTACATTATGTTTTACAAAACTTTAATTAATATTAACAGGTTCGTATAGAGTAAAAAAACATTATTACTTTTTAGAATTATCAGTAGTAGAAATATCCACATGGGTTTTCAAAGAATCTATTGTAAGGTCTTTTCGAGTAGATAAGTCAAGAGCGCTTTTACATTCTTCGCCACCCTTTCCATATTTAACCAGAATCATGTCTCCTTCATTTGTTGATAGTTTTACGATACCGAGAGGTTTTACCTCATCATTAAGCCAAATTTCTTTTTTTGTATTATTATCTTCAATTATGTAGTGTTTTGCTTTAATTTTTCCATTATTAAACTCAACTTCTTCTTCATTAACGAGTTTTTTCTTTGGTGATTGCTCATTATTTTCTGGCATATTCTCAATATTGATATTTTGAGGGGAGTTGGCACCTTCTCGAACGATTATTTTATGGATTTTTTCTTTTCCATTATTGTCGTAGGATATTAGGAAACGATATACGGAAGGGAATCCCTCAGGAGGTATAATTTCCGACTCCAACCATAGTGCGGATGTCTTGTCATCTATTTTTTCAGTACCTGTAATTGCTTGTCTAAGTAAAATGTGTGTTTTTGTAGATTTGTCTGTTATTTCATAGATTGCCCAGACACCCGGTTCCGATGATAGTACCTTACCCTTAAATAAATCTTCCATAAAACTCTGAGCCATGATTATTTTAGGGGTAAAAGTGAGTAGTAAAGATAATGATAAATAAACAAAGGATAATTTTTTATAATCTTCTATTTGCCTGAAAGAAGCATTATTGGACATATTATTGTAAATCTAAATTAATAATTTCTGTATCTCGGTTTCTTTTTCTTCTGGTAGTGAAATGATTTCATTTAGTATATGTGCAACTTTATTGGAATCGGTTTGTATCAAAGTGTATAGAAGTTTAAGGATTAATTGTTGCGTTAATTTCGGGGCATCGTTTAATTCTCGAATCATTTGAAATAGATGTGTTGCGTATATTTCAAATATCTTTATGGAAATGTTATTTTCGGAGTTAGATAGATCCTCTGGACTTATAGGATAAACTCCTTCGTTTTTCCATTCCTGAATCATAATTTGTGTTTTTTCTGCTTCTCGGAGTATGAAGTGTTCACGAAGTCTTTTTTTGCAGTAATGAGTTAAGAAACGAACATCTTCACACAATTCATCTGCCTGAAGCAATCCTTGCTGATCTAACAGCCTGATATATTCTGTTTTAAAGTATGCTGTATAACTGAAACTTCGAAAATGTAATCGGGGGAAAGGAATAAACCGTGTGAAACCGTTTTCATCACAGAATAAAAGCCCTCTCCTTCCCGGAGTATTCCATTCCACAATTGTTAGTATAGCGTTTATTGTTTTTCCACTTGGGACGACAATACCGTTGTAATGATAATCATATTGTTTTTTTTGAACATTTTGGGGATCAATGGATATACCGTCATATATGATTTTTACATGGGGATACTGCATCAGGTAAGGGGCAAAAATATCTGTAATTTCTTCTACTGCAAGTATTCCCCGTATCAGAGAAATGTTATCGTTGGGTAATGCAATTCGGACATACATGCCTGTAGAAGTTTCATATTCGGTAGCAGGTTCCGGCTCTGATACTTCAAACACCGACAGGTTATCAATGTCGCCTTTAATATAAAAATAATAAAGATGTTTTTCCTCCTTATATATGCTTTTCCATGTTACTTTACTGCCCAGAGAGAATGCACGAAATCTTCCTTTACCATATTTGCCATGTAATATCCTTTTTTCATTTGGTGTTACATATTCCCCTTTTTTCCATGAGCCACCTAAATTACTGAAAGAAATTAAAGCATCTTCAAATTTTAGTCCGTTGCCATCGTCAATAATATCAATATAATCCAGACCGCTTAATTCGTTTTCGACAAAACGAATTTGAACTTGTTTTGCTTCCGCATCCAGGGCATTCCAGATGAGTTCAACGATAGCATTTAAAGGACGAGTCTTACCTATTGTTTCGAGATGGTCTTCTTTGACCTGAATGTGTATTGTTCGCATCTTATAACCTTATCGATTTAGTTCCCATGATATTTTAATAAAAATCATATATGTAAATAAATTACTTATCATGGGTTTTATGAAATTTTTCGATGATCTATAACCCTGCATGCTTTCCCTGTTGAGCGTTCCAATGTGTTGGGGGGAAGAAGTTCTACATTTACATGGAGCCCTGTAATTTCATTAATTTTCCGCAATACACGGTCCCGTAAGGATTGCATTTCACTCATCTTGTCTGAAATATATCCGGGTTGTATCTCCACCTTAACAAAAATTTCGTCTAAGACACCGGGTCTTGTAACTTCAATGAGATAATGGGGTGCAATTCCGGACACTTGAAGAATGGCTTCCTCAATTTGTGATGGGAATACATTAACACCTCGGATAATTAACATATCGTCCGAACGACCTTTGACACGAGACATTCGTTTTGTGGTTCTTCCACAGGGACAGGGGCTATCATCTATGTATGCTAAGTCTCTTGTCCTATATCGGATTATAGGGAAGGCTTCTTTCGTCAAACTTGTGAAAACTAGTTCACCGTATTCACCCTCTTTTACAGGTTCGAGAGTAGAAGGATTGAGACATTCTAAAATAAAATGGTCTTCTTGGATATGCATTCCATTTTGCAAATAACATTCACCGCTTACACCTGGGCCGATTACTTCACTTAGCCCATAGTTGTTAAAAGCCTTAATTCCTAATTGTTCTTCGATTTCTTTTCGCATATCTTCTGTCCACATTTCACCCCCAAAGTGCCCATACTTAAGCGATAAGTCTTTAGGCTCTATTCCTGTTTGTTTTGCTTGTTCTGCAATGTTTAAGGCATAGCTTGGGGTACATATAAGAACATCGGGCTTTAAATCCTGGATAAGTAAAATTTGTCGGGCGGTGTTTCCGGACGCAGCGGGAATAATTGTTGCTCCAACTTTTTCTACTCCATAGTGTAATCCGAATCCACCGGTGAAAAGACCATAACCAAATGAAATTTGTACAAAGTGTTCTTTTCTTAACCCCCCTGCGACCAAAAAACGGGCACAAAGGTTAGCCCATGTCTCGAGATCTTTATGTGTATATGCCACTAAAACAGGCTTACCTGTTGTTCCGGAGGAACCATGAATTCGTGCTAATCCATCCTTAGGTACTGCGACAAGCCCTAATGGGTAGTTCTGTCTTAAATTTTCTTTTACAGTAAAAGGTAGTTTTCTTAAATCGTCAAGTGAATTTATATCTTCAGGTTTTACTTTTAAGTTATCAAATGATGTCTTGTAAAAAGGAACTGTATTATAGACCCTCTCTACTACTTTTTTTAATAATTCTAACTGGATAATTTGCCGTTCTTCAGGTTTGATAGTCTCTGCTGGGTCCCAAATACGATTTTCAAACGGTAGCGAATTCATGGATAATGGCCTTCTTACTGATTTGCTTTGTCGTACAATTGAACACTGTCTAAAACATTAATTCCTTTACTCTGTAATGCTTTTATTGCAAGATCGGGTTGATCAAATCGAAATACGATAACAGCTTTGTCCCCGCTACGAAAAGTGAAAGCGTACATATATTCTATATTTAAACCTTCTTTTTCAATGATCTCAAGAATTTTAGCAAGTCCTCCAGGCTTGTCTTCGACTTCGGTTGCAACAACTTCTGTTATATTTACAATAAATCCCTCTCTTTCAAGAACTTCTTTTGCTTTTTGCCAGTCTTGAATTATAAGACGGAGAATCCCAAATTGTTGAGTATCTGCAAGGGATAGAGTGAGTATATTTATATTGTTTGCTGCTAATATCTTACAGGGTTCACTGATTCTACCGGGTTTGTTTTCTAAAAACATAGAAATCTGTTGTATTTTCATATATATAACTCCATTAATAATTTATTATAATAGTTAATTATTCATTATAAAAATCATATTTTTCTTAAATCTACTACGCGTTTTGCTTTTCCTTCACTTCTTGGTATGGAGTGAGGTTCAACAAGACGGACATTTGCTCGAATATTAATAATCCTTTCTATAGATTGGACAAATTTGTTTTGTAGTTTTTCCATCTCGCTAATACGGTCACTAAACATTTCTTTGGTAACTTCAATTTGAATTTCCATCTGGTCCAACCCATGTTCACGAGTCAATTTTATCTGATAATGAGGTGTGGACCCTTCTACTGTAAGTAATGCGGTTTCTATTTGACTCGGGAATACATTAACACCTCTAATGATAAACATATCATCACTTCGACGAGATATTTTCCTTATTTTTCGTATTGTCCTGCCACAAGGACAGGGTTCATTATAAAATGAGGTTATATCCCTTGTTCTATAACGAATCATAGGCATGGCTTTTTTGCTGAGGGTTGTGAAAACCAATTCACCTTCTTCCCCATCAGGAAGGGGTTCTAATGTCTCGGGGTCGATAATCTCTGGGTAGAAATGATCCTCAAAAATATGCAAACCATTTTGACATATACATTCATTACCCACACCCGGTCCAATAATTTCTGAAAGCCCATATATATCAAATGCTTTTATGTTGGCTTCCCTTTCAATGTATTGTCTCATAGCTTCGCTCCAGGGTTCTGCTCCAAATATACCTACTCTTAGGGGTGAAGATTTCAGGTCAATCCCTAATTCATTGGCTCGTTCTATGATATGGACAAAATAACTTGGGGTACAACAAATCACCGTTACATTAAAATCTTTCAAAATCATGATTTGGCGGTCTGTATTTCCACCGGAAATAGGAATGACCGTTGCTCCTAAGGTTTCTACTCCGTAATGAAGCCCCAAACCTCCTGTGAATAATCCATAACCATAAGCATTTTGAACAATATCTCCGCGGTCTACATTACAGGCGGACAAACTTCTTACCATTACATTACACCATACATCGATATCTTCCTTTGTATATGCCACCACAATTGGTTTTCCAGTAGTTCCACTGGACGCATGAAGACGAACAACTTCATTCATGGGACTTGCAAATAGTCCAAAAGGATAGGTATCTCTAAGATCTGTTTTAACAGTAAAGGGTAAGTATTTTATGTCTTTTAGTGACTGGATATGCTCAGGTTTTACTTTATTTTCATCCATTCGTTGTCGGTAGAATGGAACATTGTCATAAACTCGTTTTACCATATTTTGTAAACGGTGTAATTGAATATCTTCAAGAAAATTACGAGGTAGATAATCTATAGAGCTTATAGGATTGAATTTGCTACCTGCATCATGCCAAAAAGAACTCATGCTTCTAATCCTTATACAACATAAATAAAAATTTAAAACTTTTTATTTGATAAAAATATGAGATAGTATAATGATTGTACTTATCTGTAATCAAAAGTTAAATAAAAAGGATAGGAAATGAAGAGATACGAACAATATTTTATGTTTTTTTGTTTATTTATAGAAATAATACTTGTTTTGCCAGTTACACATGCAGAAACGAGTCGTCGTTCTATTGCCTCACTTTCAACAGATTTATATGAGATTCATTTATTTAAAAATGGAACCATAAAGGTTTTCTTTTCAGATGGCAATGAGATATTATCGCTGGACTATCCTTCCGTTAAATACGATGGTTCAGATGAGATTATCCCCTTGAAGATGTCCGGATTGAACTGGTATAAAGAACCTGTATCTAACCCATTGGGGGAGGGTATAGGACTGTATATTCAGGGTAGAAATTTAACATGGGTAGTAGAGGTCTATCCGGGGAAGCCTTTTTTTACAATAAGGTTTCAGTATGTAAATGATACAAAGAAAGAACAAAAAGTAAGGTCTCTTATATCTTTGCGAGGAGTATTAAGTCAATATAAAGGGGAAGAAATAGATAACCAATCTGTAACTTGTGTTGGTAATGGGAATATTTTTGAATCCCTGATGGATTATCCCCAATGGACAAACAGTCTTGATCTAAAGTCACAATGGAATCTGGCTATTTATGACCATAAAAAGGGGGAGACATTTCTTGCGGGCTTTTTAACATCTGATATGGCTTTTGGACAAGTTGCTGTTGTAACAGACAAGAAAAAAAAGATAGTCCGGATACATTCAGAGAGTATTTTTGACCCTTCTATAAGTTTGTTGCCAGGTAAAATGCTAAATGCAGAAGTACTATATTTCTCTGTTGGTGAACAAAGTCCACATACCTGTCTAGAACGATATGGAAAAGCAATTGCATTTATTAATCGACTGAAAAAAAACAGTGCTTATTTACCCCATGGTTGGGATAGTTGGAGTACCGCATTCCAGAAAGATGTTAATGAAGAGATAATAATGCAAAATATTCAATTTGTTGATGAGAATCTTAAAAGGTATGGCTGGAATCATATCGCTATTGATGCAGGTTGGGAACGAGGTTTAGCAGATTGGGAACCCCATCCCGAAAAATTCCCTCGTGGACTTAAACCGATAGTAGAAGAGTTACACAGACGAGATATGAAAGCGGGGTTATGGATTGATTTGTTTACAGTTCCAGGGGATTCGCAACTGGCTAAAGAACATCCCGATTGGTTGGTTCTACCCGATTCCAGAGGTCGGTTGTTATTAGGTAAGGGTAAGAAAATCTTGGATGTTACAATTCCAGAAGCATACAATTATGTGTATAATGTTTGTAATCGAATATCTAGAGAATGGGGTTTTGATGGACTTGTAGAAGCCGACTTTGTGTATCATCTCTTGTTAGGAGAAAAGTACCGGAATGAAGAGATGACAAAATTACAAGTATTAAGAAGGGGATTAGAAGCCATTCGAGAAGGATTGGGTAATGATAAATTCCTAATGACAATGCTTCCAATTAATATTTCAGGAATGTATGCTGATGGAATACGAATTGGTTTTGATAATAAACCTTTGTGGACATCTCCATTTATTTCAGGGAATTGGGGTTGTGTAGAATCATTAAACAATTTTTCTCGTCGATATTATTTGTTTCCTCATTTAGGATTTCCTGACCAGGATTGTGTTTTTTTAGGACATCCCGAAAGTAATCAAAGGTGGAAAGTACCTGAAGAAAGCAAATTGACTCAATCCCAGGTTGTTGCCTGGATTACGGGGACTGCGTTAACAGGAGGGGTATTTAAGATTGGTGAAGAATTTACAAGACTTTCTCCTTATGAGATAAATATATTAAGGAAAGTGATTCCGAAAACATCACAAACCGCCCGGCCTATAGATTTGTTTGATAATCCATATCCTCAGATATGGTCTTTACCTCTTTCAGGACCTGTAATAAACGCGCATATTGTGGCTATTTTTAATTGGGATAAAGAGAATGCTACAAAGGTATCTATTTTTTTAGAAAAGTTAGGATTAAATAGAGAGCAGCTTTATACTTTATATGACTTTTGGAATGAAAGTTTATTGGGAGTGGTTCAGAACGCTTTTATTGTAGATTTACCACCGTCATCTGTGTCCTTATATGGTATCCGTCCAGTAGGGAAAAATCCTATTTTTGTTGCGTCAAATCACCATATAACACAAGGCGTATTTGATATTACAGAATTGAAGTATTCTACAATAAGTCGTGAAATGACCGGAAAAATGAAGGTTATTGAAGACACGGATTATAAACTAACTTTTTATGACCCAGAAAGAAAAAAAATTAGAATAAGTGAAATAAATGTGCCTGATGTTTTATTACAACAAAAGGAAAATCTTACTACTCTTCAATTTTTTGTCCCTAAAGGAATGAATGAAATAAGTTGGCAAATGGTTTGTGAATAGGATAATGCTATGTTTTTTAAAGCACAAAATTGGGTAGAGAAAAGAGTAGATGAATATTGCAACAAATCAGAAGAGTGTGTAAAGTTGGGTATGCAGGTATTGTTGGGTTGTATAGGTGCTGAAGAATGCGAAAGTTGGAAAGAGATTGCTTCAAATGTACATAGAGCCGAAAGTAGAGCAGATGATTTGAGAAGAGAAATAGAATATTTTATATTTCAACGGTCTTTATTCCCGGAGTCGAGAGGAGATATATTGGCTCTTCTTGAGAAATTTGACCAGATACCCAATCAAGTTCAGCAAACTGTTAAAATGATTGTGGAACAACAAATCAATATTCCTGAATTTTTAAGGAGTGAAGTCGGTTCTATTGCATCTATTACGCAAAGATGTGTTGATATGACAATAAAGGGTGTAGGGATGTTATTTTCAGAGTTTAGGGAAGTCCTTGAAATTTTAGGTCAAATTGATGCTTATGAAAGCGAAGTTGATAAGATTCAATCTGATGCGATTATAAAAGTTTTTCAATCAGATTTAGAACCTGCCAGGAAAATTCTACTAAGGGATTTGATAAATTCAATTAGTGAAATTAGTAATCATGCTGAAAAAGTGGGGGATTTTATGAGAATTATGATAGTTAAGAGGATGATATAATGGGGTTTATTTTAATATTTGGGGTATCAGCCCTATTAGGTATAACTTTGGGGGCTAATGATGCGGGAAATGTTTTTGGAACAGCAGTAGCAACGCGTTTTGTTCGTTATAGAACAGCATGTGTATTAACTTTTATTTTTGTTGTTATTGGTGCTGTTTTACAGGGAAGTAAAGGGATAGAAACATTAAGTGGAATTACGCCACAGAATGTAAATACTTCAGTATTAGTCGGATTTGTTGTAGGTATTGTTGGCTTTATATTGAGTTTATTAGGACAACCGATAAGTCTATCTCAAGCCGTAGTCGGGGGACTTATAGGGTTGGGTTTATCACAGAATAAAGTTGAATGGGAAATATTATGGAAAGTGTTGATTTGTTGGGCTTTTACACCGTTGGGGGCAGGTATTATTGCAATTATTTGTTATAAGATATTATTTGTATTTTTATCCCATCTGAGAATGGGAATCCTTACAAGAGAGACATTAATAAGGAGAGGATTACTTTTGTCAGGAGTTATTGGTGCTTATTCATTGGGTGCAAATAATGTTGCAAATACAGTGGGTATGTTTTCGGGAACAATAAAAGATGTTTCAAATATGGAATTAGCATTACTGGGTGGTGTTTTTATTGGAATAGGTGTTTTGCTTTTTAGTAAGCCTGTAATGATGAATGTGGGGAAAGGAATAGTAATTTTAGATGGTTTTTCTGCCTTTGTTGTGGTTTTATCATCAAGTGTTACAGTATATATTTTTTCTTTAGTTGGTGTTCCGGTAAGTACGACACAAGCCGTAGTCGGGGCCATTGTTGGTATTGGTATTCATCATGGGGTTCACACACTACAATTTAAAGTTATAAAAGATATATTGTTAAGTTGGCTTGTTGCTCCTATAGCTTGTCTTGTTTTTGTTTCTGCTGGTTATGCAATTTTTATTAACAAATAATTTTGAGAAAATTTTAGTTACCTATGATATAATATTTTTAGAGATGAAGGGATGAGTATATGGATACTGTTAATACGATAAACTCACAAGTGGGGTTGAAAACTGCTCAAATAAGCATGGAATATTATGCAAGAGTTCTCAATATGAGAAAAAGTGTTATGCAACAGCAGGGTGATATGGCTATCAAATTAATACAATCCGCGGTACTTCCACCTACACAGGGGCAAAATTTAGATGTGAAAGTCTAATCTTATCTTTTTACCATCTTATATCTATTAAAATCTTTTCATTTTCATTAATAATAAGGGGTTGTCGGAGCATAATTGTTACTAAGTTTGTTTTATACCGTTTGTCTTGTTGGATTGTACCTATTTTTTCCGTTATGGGATTTGTTTTATCTTTTTTGACCGTATACATGCTTATATGGTTAAAATTCATTTTTTTAGCAGGGAGACTAATAGTTGATATTTCAAGTGTTCCATGATGAGGTGTTATAGCGAGGGTTGTTTTATAGGGACTGTGACTAAAATTAAAAGTCCCCCAGGAAGTTCCTGTAGAAAAGAAGAAAGTAGAAGGATTTTCGTTTGTACGGGGAGTTATTTTTATTCTCCCGTTGTTGAACAATAAACCCGAACTGGCAAGAAGCATTGAATATGCTGACATAGCGCGGGCATAATGTCCACCACATTCAATTTCACACCATGGATTTTTGCGATTCCCTTGATAACGCGAACGAACACCTGAAACAATTTCTATTGCTTTGTCCCAGTCCCTCTCAAAAATACAAAGTCCTGCAAATTCGTATTCTATTCCTGTCCAGATTTCGTCACAGTATAAGATTGGTGATGCCGGTCTTCCTCCTTTTGGCCAGGAACACATTAAGAGTCCGGGTTCATCATCCTCCACAAAACGACGAGGCAATTGAACATGGTCATAGAAATTTTTTCGCCAATTGTATTTGTATATAGAATCTATAGTTTTTCTAATATAAGATTCAGGAAATATGTAGCCGAGGTCTAAGATGTGAGCCCACCATTGGCCTAATAATTGGTCTGAATGACATCCGGGACCATAGCAATTCATTTGATTATATATCTCTGGACCTACATCGGGGGCATCAAATAGATTAATGAAATATTCCTCATTCCAGCATGCTTCAATATATTTCTTAACACCAGATTCAAATCGTTTCTGACATTCAAAAATCAGGTTGGGGTCGGGTGTTCCCAATTCTTTGAGCATTGTTTCCATTGCTTTTAATGTGGCAAGATATAGGGTGCCTATAAAAGTATTTGAGCCGTAAAGATGTGTGTCGTAAGTATTGGGCTGTTCACCTCGTATGATCCCTTCCCCGGTGGGGTCATGTTTTTCCAGAACATGTTGAAATACTTTTATAGCGTTATGCCAGATAGGTTCCAACCAGTCTTTATTTGGAGACATTTTATATTCACGGTATAGTTTTAGAAGCGTGCCCAATTCTCCATCTAATGCGTGATGATGAGGTCCTCCAATTTCATTTTTTAGTTGAGGTTCTGTCGGTGGAGCTATAAAACGATGTGGAATGAAAAATTCTGTCCTGTCCATCATATAGAACAGTTCTTGGAAACGGATTCTTTGTTCAAGTTTAGGAAATAGAAATGGAAGGGTCTGGGCGTAATTATAAACATGGGTACAATTCATAGGACAACAATTGTCAGTACCTTCAAAACCTCCAATAGTACCATCCTCTAAGTAAATATATATAGGTGTGTGGAGTGTTGCAATGTTTGCAGAAATTGCCTCTAATATCACGGGGTGGAGTGTAGATGAAAAGAAATCTTTGTGAAATTGCGATGTTTTGTTTAGTAGATATGGATAGTTATCCATACAATACTTTGTTATGTCCATTGCACATTTGAAGTAGTTGTTATAATAATTCCCTAAACGACAATCATATCGCATAGGAGGGAGTTGCCATGCATAGGCATTGCTTCGCATACGATTTGGAAAATACCATGTCAAAATAAAGGTAATACTTTCCTTTTCACCAGGAGATAATTCAAACGGATATGCAATGGTTCCATTCCATGTATAACCAACTTCACTTTGGTTTATGCTTTCTGAATCTGGCAAAGAGCCATTTTTAGCAAAACTTTGCCAGAAATTATTAAAGTCTCTCCATTGAGAGCATATTTGGACTTCACTGTTTTTTTCGTTTTTCAAGGAAAAAACCATGTTCCCCCATAACGGATGTGAAGAATCAAGTCCTTTTTCATATTTATATTCGACATTTGTTACAAGACTAATTAATGATGCTATTAAGGCTCTTTTATATTCCGGCACGATCCATTCTGTTATGTTCCCATTGCACCATAATACAGAGCCTTTACCTATTTTTTTCCTGAAGATTAATGGGATACCGGAATCTGTTTTTAATAATACTTCATCATGTTTTTTGCGAACATTTGATTTTATTTTGTAAAGTCTGTCTATTTTTAGATTGACATCTTTTAGGTTTGGAAATATGTTCTCGGCCTTTATATCAAAAGTATCGTTTATCCAGGTTCCTTTTTTTGATGCTATAGGAATCCAGTTCTGTAATATTTTGTAGGAGTCTTTTTCTATGGGATATTCATTACTAAAGATAATATCATCTACCAAAATGTGTCCCCATCCGTCAGAAGCGTTATCGATTATTTCTATATGTGCTTTTTTACCAATGTATTCCGAGACATTCCAGATAACTTTTTTTAGGATTTCTGAATTTGAACCTGTGGAAGATAGTATCTTTTTACCATCGATAATTAGAGCAATATATATATTATCGGGTTTATTCCCACCACCGATGCGAAAATGGATGAATGAATGTTGGATAGTGAATTCTCGGGACAATGCAGTCCCTGTTTTTTTATCATCTCCATTATATGAATTTATAAAGGATTTTCCTTCATGTCCAATAATATCAGATTGCATATCAAATTTACCGTCAGCAGGTTTATCCCCAAAAGCATCTCCTGTAATTGTCCAATTTTGATATGTCCCTGTTTCAAAATTCTCAAAAACCAAAGGCTTCTTAGGGCTTTTCTTTGCATGGTTTATTGCTAATAGCCAATCGAACAGGGAATTTGTATCCCCACTAATAATCAAATTGGCTCCATTTTGTATACTTTTGTTGAGTTTATCTATTGTTTCTGTGGATAAAACTTTATTGGATGGCCCCACCCAATACACATAGTTTGTGTTTTGTTCAGTATTAGGGTTTATATTTTCCTGAAAATTTATATCAATTCCTTTTAAATATCGTAACGGATATGCGCATTCGTATAAATTGGTAAGAAGATGAATTTTTTCTTTAAATTCCTCCCTTCCTGTTGAGGTAATACCATATCAATAGATATTGTCCCTGTTTCTTTTTTTATGGTATTGATGTTATAGCCCAGATCAGGATGACGGATTTTATGGATTGTCTTCCCATTTTTAATTTGGGGAGAACTTATTAACTCGCCATAACCATCCCAGCCAATTAGATTTGGGATTGTTCCTGCTATTGAGCCTTTTACAGTTTTTAGACCATTATTCTTTATTGTAAAGGTAAAAAACACTGCAGGTAATGATGAATTCTTTTCTTCTAAAGGTATAAAAGGGGAAAAGCATTCGAGAGATAAATCAAAATCAGGGGATATATTTCCAAAATCTAATTTTGCGAAAGGAAATTCGCCTGTAAAATTTATTTTGTTTACTCCTTCACCAGGTAAATTAGGATATTTTGTAGAATACAGGCTCTGGATTGTTCCCCATTTTCTGTGTAGATAGAGAAAAAAGCATCAGAAACATTGGCGTTTGAGTTAAAATTATTCATAATTTCCCATGGACTTATTCTCCCGTTTCCACGAATATATACCTGACCTGCCCCAAAACCACCCAGAGGGAAAGCAATTTCTTTTAAATAATCATCAGAATAGACCTTATTTATGATGTATCGGCTATTGGTACTATCATTTTGAGTATCACTAAATATAAAATTTTGAAACAAAAAAGTAAGGATAAAAAGAAAAACTACAAAAATATTTCTATTCCCACACATACTTTTACCCTTTCTTTTTGAAAATAACATGAACTTAATGATTTATTAGATAATTATTTTTCTTCTTCTGATTTAGATTTTTCTACAAGATCTTCTAATACTTGAAGAAGGACATCTGTTTCAACCCCATAAGCCATACATACCTGTTCGATTGTTTCAAATCGGCTAATTCCACAATGAGCACAACCCCCAAGATGAAATGCGGCGAAAACTTCAGCAACACGAGGATGTACAGCCATTGCTTCTGCTACGGGCATATCTGGATAAAAGGTTTTGTTTTCTCTTTCAGTCATGTAAACTCCTTTCAAAATTACTTATTGTTTTGTTAATGAAAGCATAATACAATATTAAAATTAAAAACAACACATTTAAAATATTATTCCTTTTAATATAGTTCAAAGGGTTGTATATGGACAAAATAAAAATCGCTACTGTGAATGAGGTAGAATTAAAGAAACAATTATTTAAGAAAGTATTAGGTAAAAGTTATTTGATAAGAAAAATAGGGGGAGGATACGAAGTCCTTGAATATATGTGTCGACACCAAGGAGCAGATTTAAACATGGGAAAAGAGGAAAATGGAATTGTTACTTGTCCAAGACATCATTGGAAATATAGTAAAGATTCGGGCGAAAACATAGAAGGAGATGGACAACCTTTGAAAAAATGTGAGGTAGAGATTTTGGGAGAAAATATTTATATATTATTGGATTTATGTAATCAAGAGTATTAAAATCAGTCCTACTTCAATAATAAAATGGCAAAAAAACGCCATGAGGTTATTCTCTCTTTTTTGAGACCATAAACACGCTACTATTGAGAAAATAAACATTCCTAAAATTTCGAGCATGGCTTTGTAGATGTGGTAGAGAGTCTCGACAATAGTAACAAAAAACCATCCATAACTTTTTGATAGTTCCCGACACGCTCTAAGAAGTAAATGACGATTCAGGAATTCCCAGCCCGGTAGCCAGGAGATTATCCAGAAAAATTGTTGTAAGAAATATATTGCTTTTTGTTTGATAGGCAAAGAACCCATACTTGGATAAAACATTTGTAATGTGGGAGATAGGAAAACAAAGCCTAAAGATGAGAGACAGAGTAAGCAAAAGATCAAAAATACCAAGTAGTCCTGTTTTTGCCAGTGTTTTATAGAGAGCCATTGTAAGTCAATGAATTTATTAAAAAGGATAAAAGGCACTAAGAGCCAGAATATAGTTTTATATAAGTCAAAATTTTCAAATAGATAAACATATGGATAAGATCTTAGAAAAGGGATTTTGATAAGAATATCTGTAAGACTAAAATTAAACACTCCCCATGAAAAGAAGAAGTTTATATTGAAAGTGATGAGTAAATCTATGGAGAGGACAGAAACGGAATAGATTATAATGAGAATTGGTAATAGTCTATGAGGGGTTGTCTCTTTACTGTTTTTTTCTTGTGTTATTTTTTTGTGGTCGTTTGTCATTGAGTATTTTATGTTGTTTATTAAAAAAATTACAGTATCTTTTAATTATACATATATTACACTTTGGTTTGCGTGCAAGGCAGATACTTCTACCGTGAAATACAAGCAGATGTGAGAATCGTGTCCATTTTTCTTTGGGTAATATTAGTGTTAAATCCTTTTCTACTTTTTCAGGATTATCAGAAAAGGTTAGTCCTAATCTTTTGGCTAATCTCCCACAATGTGTGTCTACTATAATACCTGGTGTATTAAAACATTCTCCAAGTATTACATTTGCGGTTTTTCTTCCTACACCGTGTAATTGTAGCAAGTCTTCCATAGTGTTGGGCACATTGCCGTTATATTTTTGTATCAATAAATTACATGAATTAATGATATGCTTTGCTTTATTTTTATAGAAGCCGACAGGTCTTATAAGTATTTCTAATTGTTTTCGGCTAACATTTATAAAATCATGAGGTGTTTTTAATGTCTGAAAAAGACTTTTGCATACCTGGTTAACGCGTTCATCGGTACATTGAGAGGCCAGGATTGTCATGATAAGCAATTCAAAAGGGGAGTGGTAGTTTAAAGTGCAATGGGCATCGGGATACAATTGAATTAGTTTGTCGAATATCTTTTTTGCTTTATGCTTCTTTTTTAGTATTTCCTTTGTTTGAACCAATTTTTAAATTCCTCTACATTTCTGCAATTTAATATTTCTGTAGGTGTTAGGATTCCTTTTCTCGCTGTGTGGATACCGTAAGTCATATCATCTATACTTTCGATACAATGAGCATCAACAGATATAACGAATTTTACATTGTATTTTTTTGCAATGAAAATGTTTTGCCAATCCATATCTAACCTTTGGGGGTTTGCATTTATTTCTACAGATACATTATGGTCTGAACAGGCCTTTAATATAGAATCCATGTCCAACGGGTATCCCTTTCGTGCAAGTAACAGTCGACCGCTGATATGACCTAATATGTCTAAATAAGGATTTTCAATGGCTTTTAACAAACGCCGAGTTGCTGTTACTTTGTCCATATCTAGTTTTGTATGTATTGAGCCAATGACGACATCAAAGGAAGCCAGAATTTCATCAGGATAGTCCAGACTACCATCTGATTTAATATCACACTCAATCCCTTTTAGAATCTGGAAAGGTTTATATAATTTATTAAGGTTTTCTATTTCTTTTTGTTGTTTTTCAATATCCTCAATAGATAAACCATTGGCATAACCTGCGGATTGACTATGGTCACAAATAACGAGATAATGAAATCCATTATTAATACAATACTCAGCAAGTTCAGAGATTGAATTGTGTCCATCGCTGTATTGGGTATGACAATGAACAATACCCTGAACATGTTCAGTTCTAACAAGATTTTTTACATTTTCAAAAACAATATCCATGTTATCATAAAAATTTCTCAATTCAGGAGGTAGATAGGGTACATTGATTAATTTAAAAAAATTCTCTTCTGTGTCAGAAAGGATTTGTTGTCCTTGAGTTTTAAAAAGCCCATGTTGAGATAGGATAAATTTATTTTGAATGCTGTGTTGGATTACTTTTTGGAGAAAATTTTTTGAACCTGTATGAAAGACCAGTTTTGTTCCCATATCATTTTTACTGGAAAAATCTATTAAAATAGGTATATCAAATTGTTTCAATTCGACATAGTTTTCCTTTGTACATCCAATTTTATCTGGAAAATAATTAAGCAATTTTTGCCTGACGATTTCTGCCTCTTCAGAAATTACCAAAAAATTAATGTTTTTTACGGTTTCTTCATATCTTCTCAAACTTCCAGTAATAATAATATTTTCTTTGTCAAAAGTATCTGTTATATTGTCAATAAATTTTTGGGCAATATCAAGTCCATGAGAGAGAAGAAATCGCCCTTCCCATTGGTTTAATAAATTAATGCTTTCAATAATTTTGTTTTCTATTTTTTTATTAAAACCTGGTAGTGAGGAGACTTTGCCTTCTAAACATGCTTTGTATAGCTCTTCGAGGTTTGTTATATGAAGGTGATCAAAGAGACTGCGTATTCGCTTGGCACCTAAGGATTGGACAGAAAAAAGTTCCAGTAAGGTTGTCGGATATTTTGCTTTAACTTTTTCTAAAGTGGGAACAGGTTCATTGTTATACCATGCAATAATTTTTTTTTCTATAGCCTCGCCAATTCCTTCTAAATGTCGTAAGTGTCCGGACTCAATAAGAGTTTCAATAGGTTCTTTTGTATGTTCTAATACTTCGGCAGATTTTAAATATGAGCGAATCTTAAATGGATTATCCCCATCCAATTCAAGGTACCGAGCCAGTTCTCTTAGCGAATGTATAATTCCTTCTTTATCCATAAATATTTATTTAGAAATATTTAACCCAAGGGCAATTTTTAAAACTTCATTGATGTGAGAAACCAAATAGAATTTCATTTTTCTTTGGATGGATTTTGGAATTTCTTCAAGGTCATTTTTATTCTTTTCAGGGAGAATGATTTTTTTTATTCCCGCTCGTGCTCCTGCTAAAACTTTTTCTTTTATTCCTCCTACAGATAAAACGCTTCCTCGTAAGGTAATTTCACCTGTCATGGCAAGATTGTGCGGGACCGTCTTTTTCAGGTATAAAGATGTCAATGCTGTTAATAAAGTAATACCAGCGCTTGGACCATCTTTGGGAACTGCTCCCGATGGGACATGGATATGGATGTCATTTTTTGAGAACATTTCATCTGACATATTAAGTTGGGGAGCAAGGGAACGCAGATAACTTAAACTAATTTGAGCAGATTCCTTCATTACATCGCCTAATTGTCCTGTTAGGAGAAGATTTCCTTTGCCAGGCATGGATGTGGCTTCAACAAACAATATATCTCCGCCGGTAGGTGTCCATGCGAGGCCGATAACGACCCCCGGAATTTTTGTCCGGGATATAAAATCCTCATAAATCTTTTCGGGGCCTAAAAATTCTCGTAGGTTTTCTTTTGTTACAATTGTTTTTCCTGTTTCACCCGAGGCGACCTTTCTGGCTACTTTTCTGCAAATATTAGCAATTTCACGGTCCAGGTTACGCACGCCTGATTCACGGGTATAATTTGAAATAGTTTTTATTAGAGCACTCTTTTTTATGGTAATATAATTTTTATTTAGTCCGTGAGATTCTTTTTGTTTTGGGATAAGATACTTTTTTGCAATTTCAATTTTTTCTTCAAGAGTGTAACCCGGAAGATGTAAAACCTCTATTCGGTCCCGTAATGCCCATGGAATAGGTTCTAATTCATTTGCAGTGGCAATGAATAATACCCGTGAAAGGTCAAAGGGGACATTGATATAGTTGTCAAAAAAAGAATGGTTTTGGGCAGGATCGAGAACCTCCAATAAAGCGGAGGAAGGGTCTCCACGGAAGTCCGTGCCTAATTTGTCGATTTCATCTAACATAAACACAGGATTTTGCGACCCTGCTTTGCGAATGCCCGAGATAATTCTTCCGGGCATGGCACCTATGTAGGTTTTTCGATGTCCTCGAATTTCTGCTTCATCATGAATACCTCCAAGGGCAACACGAATAAATTTTCTTCCTAAAGCGCGAGCGATGGACTGTCCTAATGAAGTCTTACCTACACCGGGAGGCCCTTGAAAACATAAAATGGGACCGTGGGTATCAGGTTTTAGTTTTCGGACAGATAAGTACTCTAAAATCCTTTGTTTTACTTTTTCTAAGCCGTAGTGGTCTTGATTTAGGATATTCTCTGCTTCTTTTAAATCAAGCCTGTCTTCTGTAGAGAACCCCCATGGAAGTTCTAAAACGGTGTCAAGGTATGAAATAATGACATGATACTCTGGCGAGTGTTCATTCATATTAGAGAGACGGTTTAACTCGCGGGCTAATTCTTTTTTTACTTCATCTGAGGCTTTTAATGCCTCAATTTTTTGTTTGTATTCAATAATTTCTTGTTCTTTACCTTCCGTTTCTCCTAATTCTTTCTGGATAGCCTTTAATTGTTGTCTAAGGAAAAATTCTTTTTGGTTTTTTTCTATAGTTTTTTGGACATCTTCTCTAATTTTTGTGGAAGTGTGGGCCAGTTCTACCTGATATTGCAATTTTTCAATTAACTTTAACATGCGTGACTTTAAGTCAGGCATTTCAAGAATTTCTTGTCGTTCTTCAATTCTTAATCGGATATTACTGGAGACAACAGCAGTGAGAAATACAGGGTCCTCAATGCTTTCAAGAAAAGAAACAGCACCTTCAGGAACATTGGGACTGTTTTTAAGCAGGTCTTCCATTTGTGTTTTTATTGTTAAGACAAGGGGTTCAATTTCTTTAGAATTAATTTCAGGTTCATCAATTAATAATACCCTGACGATAGGATAGGGAGAGTCCCTCATAATGCCACCGGAAAAAAACTTTTGGGTACATTGTATAAATACATTCAAACTTCCATCAGGTAGGTTTTGGACCTGAAGAATTCTACCAATACAGCCTATAGAATATATATTGTACTGCGAATCTTTTTGTTGTTTTTCCTTTTGTGGTTTTTCTGCCAATAAGGCAGTAAGTCGATGAGACTTTGTTGTGTCCTCAATTACCATTTTTTCAGAAGGTGTCGTAATATGTAGGGGAATCATTGACATTGGAAAAGGGACAATTTCTTGTAATATGAGTAAAGGTAGCGTATCCGGTATGTCAAAAGTTGTTGGTACAGGTAAAGAATCATTGACCAAAACAGTTTTTTCCTTTGTCTGATTATTTGATGACATAATAAGTATTCCCCTTAATAAAACAAATCTCTTTTTAACTTTGTTGGGTACAATTATACCATAGTATTGAGTATGTTTTGGGGTATCCTGCATCTTTTATACATTAATATATTCGAAGTTAAGTCGGTAAATTTGATAAACTACTCCAATATAAGATGTAAACTAAACCATTAGGAATAGAATATGAGAAACAGAAACAGTAAATTCGAATTTTTTTCTATTTTAATCTTTTTAGTTGCAGTAATTGCTCTTTTAACAAATGGTTTTACCCCTAAAATATCAGCACAAAGTAATAAGACCGATATATATCAGGCCATTGAACCTATAGGACATACATTACAAACAATTTTGGATGAGTATGTAAAAGAGGTAGATATTGATAAAGTAGTAGAGGGCGCTTTAGTCGGAATAATGAGCAGTCTTGACCGTCATAGTTCCTATATAAGTTCTTCGGATTTGAAAACATTAAGAGATGATACACAAGGAGAGTTTGAGGGGATAGGGGTGTCCATAAAGATGGATGATAATCAAAATGTAATTGTTTTTATGCCCATTCCGAATTCTCCAGCAGCTCGTGCAGGTTTAAAACCGTTCGATATTATAAGGAAAATCGATAATATCCCTGTTGAGCAACTCTGGAAACCCGGTATGTCGGAACAAGAGAAATTAAGTTCCGCTGCGGAGAAAATTCGAGGACCCATTGGTACAAAAGTACAGTTAACAATAGAAAGACCTCATGCAGAGAAAGATAGTGAAATTTTTGATGTAGTTGTAGAACGGGCAAAAGTGCCTTTAGATAGTATTAAAGAAAGTCGTATACTTCCATCAGGATATGGATATATTCGTCTTTCTGACTTTAAAGAAAATACTGCAAGTGATATAAAGAAGACACTACGAGAAATGTTGGATAAAGGAATGAAAGGATTGATTTTAGATTTAAGATGGAACCCCGGTGGTTTGTTAACAGCCTCACAACAAGTATGCGAACTTTTTCTCCCTAAAGACTCGCTTGTTACATATACTCGAAGTAGAGGGCAATTAACGCAGGAAAATGGTAAAGATCTGGAACTTAAAACAAGAGAAAAACCCGTTTTGCCATTAAATATGCCTATGATTTTGCTTGTAAACAATCAAACAGCCAGTTCTTCAGAAATTGTTACTGGAGCATTACAGTATCATCAACGAGCAATTGTTGTAGGGGAGAAAACATTTGGCAAAGGAAGTGTACAAACAATTATCCCCTTACCCCCAAAAAATGAAGCAGCATTGAGACTAACAACAGCACTTTATTACACCCCAGCAGGCGTTACGATAGACCATCAAGGGATATTACCTGATGTTGAGGTAAATATGACTGAGGAAGAAGAAAGACTGTTGGCTTTGCAAATGTATAAGTCTTATGAAAAAGACCCAGCGAAAATTAATGAGCAAAATCATGGGACTGTTACAGGGAATCAAAACATAAAAGTCCCTTCAGAAAAAATACAAGAACAGGAAGAGTTGCTTCATGAAATTGGAAAAATTGCAGGGGAAGATGCCGTAAAAATAATGAAAGAATTTTTCCGCAGGAAAAAAGTCTCAGAGGAGACTATTGAGGATATACAACTTAAAAAAGCCGTTGAAATATTGCAGGAGGAACCTGTTTGGGAAAATATTCTAAAGAGGTATCATCGAGATGTAAAAGAAACACAACAGCAAGCAAAAGAGGATGTAAAAGAAGATGATGATAAGATAGTGAAACGAAGACTTCTCGAAATAGAATTGCAAAACAATACGCCTGCAGTTCCTTCATCGCCAGAATAAGTTTGTATAAGAAATAATAAATATAAATTATTATGGTTCCATTCAGTCATGGGAAAAAAAGAAAAATTAGTTCAACATCCTTTTGATATAAAAACTTTAAGGAAGATAATAGGTATGAAAAGGTCCTATAATCGAGCAAATAATGAACTCCGTCCAATAACTATCGAAAGGAATTATACGAAGTATGCACATGGTTCTGTCCTTGTATGTTTCGGGGATACAAAAGTTATATGTACAGCATTTATAGAAAATAAGGTTCCACCGTGGTTACGAGATTCCGGACAAGGTTGGATAACGGCCGAGTACGGTATGCTTCCCGGATCTACATCACAAAGAGGAGACCGAGAATCTATAAGAAAAGGGAGATCTCAGGAAATCAGTCGTCTAATTGGAAGAAGTTTAAGGGCTGTTGTAGATCTTGTGCAGATGGGAGAGTGTCAGGTTACTGTGGATTGTGATGTGATTCAGGCGGACGGAGGGACACGGACGGCCTCTATAACGGGAAGTTTTATTGCTGTGTATGATGCATTCCGACAATCTGTGAATAATGGATATTTAAAGAAATCACCGGTAATAGATATATGCTCTGCTGTAAGTGTAGGTTTAGTAAATGATGAATATTTGATGGATTTAGATTACAATGAGGATGCCCAGGCCGTTGTAGATATGAATATCGTTATGAATTCCAAAAAAGAAATAATTGAAATACAAGGATGTGGAGAACATGGAGTATTTAACCGGAAACAGTTGAGTGATCTTATTGACCTTGCTGAACAGGGGATACAGCAAATTATTGAGATTCAAAAGAAGGTGATTGATTGGAATGAGTAAGAGGAATATTCTTGTTCTTGCAACAGGAAATAGAAACAAATATGAAGAAATAGTAAAAATAATGTCATTATCAGAGTGGGATGTTAAATTCCTGAAAGATTTTCCAAATATATCTACTCCGGAAGAAACGGGAACTACTTATGAAGAGAATGCGCTTATAAAAGCAAAATTCTGTTCGGAATTGCTAAAATTTCCATCCCTCTCAGATGATTCAGGATTAGAAGTAGATGCTCTTGAAGGAAGGCCTGGGGTGTATTCATCAAGTTATGGCGGAGTTGAAGGAGACTCAGAACGAAATATCCATAGGTTATTAAAAGATTTAGAAGGTATTCCTTGGCACAAGAGAACTGCAAGATTTATCTGTTGTGCTATGTTTGTGTTACCAGATGGTTTTTTTCATTGTGAAAAGGGAATAGTAGAAGGGCATATAGCAGTGGAACCTTATGGTGATAATGGTTTCGGTTATGACCCTGTTTTTGTGCCATTAGGATATGAAAATACTTATGCAGAACTTTTACAGGAGGAGAAAAATAAAATTAGTCATCGAGCATTGGCTTTCCAAAAAATGGCAGAGTTTTTAAAGGAGTTTGATTATGAGAATTGTTCAATCCGATGAGGTGGGTCTTCGTCAGGCCGTTTTTGCTTTAGAAGACAATAAGGTTGTTGCTTATCCCACGGAAACAGTATATGGACTTGCTGTAAATCCTTTTTCAGAAGAAGCAATAGAAAATCTATTTCTGTTAAAAGGGAGACCGGAAAGTAAACCTGTACTATTAGTAATAGGTGATATAAAGCAGTTGGACGAACTGACTACATCTATTTCAGAAAAAGCGAAAATATGTATAGAAAAATTTTGGCCGGGACCGTTGTCTTTGGTATTACCTTCACTTCCTACAGTTTCTAAAAGACTTACAGCGGGAAAAGAAAAAATTTGTGTTCGCTTAACTTCACATCCTGTGGCTCAACGATTAGCAATAATGTTTGGACATGCAATTACATCTACTTCAGCTAATCGTTCAGGAGAACCACCAGCGAGAAACATTAATGAATTACCTAAGAGTGGAATTGAGGTAGCCATAGAAGATACATTATCTATAAAATCGGAAGTTTCTACAGTATTTGACCCTGATACAGGGGAGATATTTCGTGAGGGAGTTATTAAAAAAGAAGAATTAAAAGATATTTTTAATCTTCTTTAAAATTAGAAAGGATAAAAATGAGAATTGGAATAGGTTGTGACCATGCAGGATATGAGGGTCCTCCTCCTTTATATAAACCTTCTATAGTTGAATATCTAAAAGATAAAGGCTTTGAAATCATTGACTACGGGACATTTGGTCCGGAATCTGTGGACTATCCGGACTTTGCAAAAGTGCTATGTGAGGGATTATTAAGAGGAGAAGTCGAAAGGGGAATTTTGTTATGTGGAACAGGGATTGGTGTTTCAATGAGTGCAAATCGTTTTTCAGGGATACGGGCAACTGTTTGTACGACACCTTTAATGGCTAGGTTAGCACGAACTCATAATGATTCCAATGTCCTTTGTTTAGGAAGAAGAATCTTAACCATAGAACAGTGTTTTGAAATAATTGATATATGGCTTAATACACCTTTTTCGGGTGACGAACGACATCAAAGAAGACTTGAAAAACTTGATAAATTAGGGGATTTTAGATGTTGAGAGAAGAAAAACTTATACCCAAAAAGATAGTTGAAGAGTTAGATAAGTATATTGTTGGCCAAAATGAAGCAAAGAAAAAAGTAGCAATAGCGCTACGCAATCGTTGGAGAAGACAGAAAATATCTTCTGATATAAAAGAGGATATTATTCCCAAAAACATTATTATGATAGGACCTACAGGTGTAGGAAAAACAGAGATAGCCCGTCGGTTAGCACGTCTTGTAAATGCTCCTTTTATAAAAGTTGAGGCATCGCGTTTTACAGAGGTAGGTTATGTTGGTAGGGATTGTGAATCGATGATACGAGAGTTGGTAGATGTAGCGGTAAATATGGTCAAGGAAGAAATGAAAGAGAATAAGAGAGAAGAGGCTCAGAAAATTGTAGAAGAAAAATTACTTGAACTCCTTCTACCCCCCCCTAAAACTCCAGAAGGATATAGACCATTTGCTTCTGACCAGGGTGATGAAAAGCAGGCTCTTGTAGATAAAGAGAATTCGTTTCAAAAAGCGAAAGAGATTTTGAGGGAGCGTTTAAGGCAGGGGCTCCTTGAGGATAAGGATGTAGAAATTGAAATTAAAGAGGCGAAAGGAATGCCTTTAATGCAAGTGTTTTCAGGAACAAGTCTAGAAGAAATGGAAATTACTTTGCAAGATATGCTGGGTAAAATTATGCCACAATCACAGAAAAGAAGAAAAGTAAAAATTTATGAAGCGAGGAAAATATTAGAGGCAGAGGTATTGCAAGATTTAGTTGATTTAGAACAAGTTGCTCGAGAAGCCATTGACCGAGTTCAAAACACGGGTATTATCTTCCTTGACGAAATAGATAAGATTGCTTCTAAAGGTTCATCTGCACATGGTCCAGATGTTTCTCGGGAAGGAGTTCAAAGAGATATATTGCCTATTGTGGAGGGAAGTACTGTTCTGACAAAGTATGGGACAGTAAGAACAGACCATATTTTGTTTATAGCAGCAGGAGCCTTTCACATGACAAAAGTTTCAGATTTAATTCCGGAACTCCAGGGAAGATTTCCAATTCGAGTTGAACTAAAAAGTTTATGTAAAGACGATTTTAAAAGAATCTTAACAGAACCCAAAAACTCCCTAATTTGTCAGTATACGGAATTAATAAAGACGGAACAGATTGATATTCGTTTTTTAGAGGACGCAATTGACTGTATGGCTGAGTATTGCGAAAGAATTAATCAGGAAACGGAAGACATTGGAGCCCGAAGGTTACATACGATTATGGAGGTAGTTCTCGAGGATGTTATGTTTGATGTGGAGAGGAATCAGAATAGGGAGATTGTAATTGACAAGAATTGGGTTGACGAAAAACTAAAAACGGTTGTAGAAAATCGGGATTTATCAAAATACATATTATAATTCGGATAAACTGTAGACCTGGATGTAACAAATTGTTGTACCTAAAGCAAATTGAAAGATTTGGATTATCTTTTGCGGGAATTTTAAGGAAAGAAGATATAGAAACGAATTTTTCAGGCGGTTCCGTTTCAGACAGAATTCTGACACTATTGACGCAATACGAATTAAACCCCGGAAGGTTATATAGAGTAAAACAGGAACATTCAGATAATATATATGTTATTGATAATAAAGAAAAAACGGAACAAATTCCTGCAGATGGGATTATTACCAATATTCCGGGTGTAACCTTGTGTATTTCCATCGCAGATTGTGTTCCTGTATTTATTTTTGATGCAAAAGCAAAGATATTGGGAGTAATTCATGCAGGAAGAGAGGGAACAAGAAAGAGAATTGTTCAAAAAGCATTAGAGATACTTACATCTAAATTTAAATCTAATAAAAAAGATATTATAGCTTTAATAGGCCCTTCTATAGGTCCATGTTGTTATTATTTGCCAGATGATCTATTAAACCTGTGTAAAAAAGAAGGTCTGATTATAAGTGAAAGAAAGACACTTGATTTATGGATATCAAACGAAAAACAATTTGTTGACTATGGGATAAATAAACAGAATATATTTATTTTTAATGAGTGTACCTTTTGTAATGATGACTATTATTCTTATAGAAGAGGGGATAAAAAATCAAGGAATTATGCCGTTGCTATGATATGAAATGATTGAAAGAATAAGTTATTTTGTGATAGACTTATACATTATTCGAGAAATAATAGAGTGGGTGAAAAACCCACTCTTTCTTATTATAAACATATAAAGTTAAACAGGAGTAAATAATGTCCACAAAAGAAAGAATACATAATTTGTGGATGTTGTTGGAACCCTATGTGGTAGAACAAGGTTTTGAACTTATCGAGTTAGAGTTTGGAACCTGTGGACGCTCTCCTGTTTTGCGAGTGTTTATAGAAAGTCCCGAGCGTCCTGTAACTTTAGACGATTGCACGACAGTTTCTCGTGTATTAAGTAATGTCTTAGACACTGTAGAGATGGAGGAAACCTCTTATATGTTGGAAGTATCATCTCCTGGTTTTGACCGTCCTATTAGACGGGAAAAGGATTTTGTCCGTTTTTCAGGAGAATCAGTTCGTATCCAGACAGATATGCCTGTAAATGGTCGTAAGAATTTTAAGGGGATTTTACAGGGGATTGAAAATGGAATGATTCTGGTTAATGTAAATGGTGAGTTATTTCAGGTACATATAGAAAACCTTAGACATGCAAATTTAATTCGTTGAAAAAAGGAGAAAAACTGTTGAATCAGGAACTTAAAATAATACTTGACCAACTAGAGTTGGAAAAGAATATAGATCGTAATGCACTTCTGGAAGCAATACGAAGTGCAATAGAGGCTGCTGCCCGAAAAGAAATTGGGCAGAAGTCTAAGGTTGTTGTTGAACTTATTCCTGATACGCTCGAATTTAAAGTTTTCGAAATTAGGATGGTTGTGGAAAAGGTTGAGGAACCTATGACGCAGATTTCATTAGAGGAAGCATTGAAACTTAATCCTGATGTTACTATTGGAAACCATCTTAAAGTTCCTACAGAATTGTCTGAATTCCGTAGAATCGCAGCACAGGCCGCGAAAAATGTTATTATTCAGAAGATAAAAGATGCAGAAAAAGAACATATATTTTCAGAGTTTAAACAAAGAGAAGGTGATTTGGTTACGGGGTCTGTTAAGAGGATTAGTAAAGGCGATATAATCGTTTCCTTAGGGAAAGCGGAAGCGATTCTTCCTGCAAAAGAACAAACTCCTGGGGAAATTTATCGTCCAAATGATAGGATTAAAGCCTATATATTAAAGGTGGAGAAAAAAGAAAAAAATCAAAAAGGACCGGTTATTGTTCTGTCAAGATCAACCCTAAATTTGGTTCGGACCCTTTTTGAGAATGAAGTTCCAGAAATATATGAGGGCATTGTTGAAATAAAAGCGGTAGCAAGAGACCCAGGAAAAAGAAGTAAAATCGCTGTTATTTCTCATGACCCTACTGTTGACCCAATTGGAGCGTGTGTTGGACTTAAGGGGGCAAGAGTTCGAGCCGTTGTAGAGGAACTTGGAGGCGAGAAAATTGACATTATAGAATGGAGTGATAACCCTGCAGAATTATGTGCACGAGCACTTAGCCCTGCAGATATTGTGGAAATATCTGTTGATAAACAGAAGAAACTGATAACAGTTGTTGTCCCTCATGACCAGTTATCCTTAGCAATAGGGAAACAAGGACAAAATGCAAGACTAACATCGCGGATTGTTGGTTGGAATATAGATATAAAAGCGGAACAAGTTTCAAAATATGAGAACTCAAAAGATAATGGATAATATGGATAATAGGGAAAAAGGAACTTTGTTCCGGGAGGTTTTTGAATGCTGACATTAAGTGAATTTTCAAAAAGATTGGAAATGAGTTTAGGGCGAGCACAGGAAATCCTTAAAGATTTGTTTGAGTTCGTAGATTTGGATAAAGGTTTAACTGATGAAATGATAGAGGTTTTACAACAAATAGATGAAGACAAGGAAAAATATAATGAACTGAAGGAGAAAAGATTAAAAGAGGAAGAAAAAAAGAAAAAGAAAGAAACAAAATCTGCAAAGAAACCTGAAAAAGAATCGAAAAAGAAAGATAAAGAAGAAGAAAAGAAAACAGAAGAAAAAACACGGACGATAAAGAAACGAAAGGTAAAAGGAGAAGTAGACATCTCTATAGAACAGGAAACTGTGTCAGGAGAAGAGGAAACAAAAAGTAAAGCGAAAAGAACGACTAAGAAAAAAGAAGAAACAGAAAAACAAGAAAAACAAAAATCTTCTTCCCGAAAGAAGAAAGCAGAGGAAAAGAGTAGTGTACAGACTTTATTGG
>CAKZKR010000031.1 GCA_937124615.1 uncultured bacterium | reverse complement strand
ATTATTATTTTAAAAATATTTGTATTTTACTTGACAAACAATATTATATTAAATATAATATATTTATGTTACACTTTAATAGTTTAAAATTCATGTGCCCTGCATGAATAAAATTAATTTTAACCAATGGGTTTACAGGGCGAACCCAATAAGGAGTTTTATTATGAGTAAAAAAGGTTTTACACTCATCGAACTGCTTGTCGTCATTGCTATCATCGGTATCCTTGCGGCAATTCTGTTGCCGGCGCTTGCTCGTGCGAGGGAGTCCGCGCGCAGAAGCAGTTGCCAGAACAACCTCAAACAGTGGGGTCTGGTCTTCAAAATGTATTCCAATGAAGCAAAGGGTGAGAGATTCCCACCCATTGCGATTACAGCGGCCCAACGGATGAACTGCAATGTTTATCCATTTACTCCTGCGGCAGATTATGGTCTTGTGGCAGCAGGACCTAATCCAATGGTGCTGTACCCCGAATATCTGACGGACCTAAACATAATATTCTGTCCATCGGATTCGGCTGAAAAGCCAGGACTTCAAATGAACCCTGCAGCCCAAGCGGCTGGAGTAGAATTGCCGGATGTAAACATCCCATGTGATGATGCTGTTCGTGGTATGGCGATTATCGACTCCAGTTATAACTATGTTGGCTATGTCTTTGACCTATGTGATATGGACGGTTCAGATCCTGTTATGGATATAACTCCTCTTGCGACACTTATTGGTGCTTCAGGTATCACAGGGAATGCGCCAGCACAATTAGTGCAAGCAATGCTGAATATATTAGGTGCTTATCTGAGCAACCCTGCTGATGCAGTAAGAAGAGCTGACGAAGATATAAATGTAGGTATACCATTAGGTAACGGAGGACAAGCTAACATATACAGGCTCCGTGAAGGTATTGAGAGATTCTTGATAACGGATATAAACAATCCAGCAGCAACAGCAAAGGCTCAAAGTGAGACATGGATTATGGCAGATACTCTTGCGACTGATGTAGGTCATTATAACCATATACCCGGCGGTGCCAATGTTCTATATATGGATGGTCATGTATCTTTCATGCGTTATCAAGAAAGAGGTCCTCAACCCGTTAATGGTGGAGTGGCTCGTGTAGTTGGTTTAATACTCGCATCAACTAATATTATGTAATACTCCCTTCCTTTCGCTTCTGTTTAAAACCCTCGCAAGTCCCCGGTTACTGAGGAAGTAGCCGGGGCTACTTATTTTTAATCCCATTTATTAAAGGGTATGATTTGGGGCCGATTGGATAAGGACGAATTGGATTGAATGTAAACGAAAAGTTTTTCTGTTAAATGATTTTATTATCAAGTTACAAGTTGTTTGATTTTTTCAAGGATATGTTCGGGGTCTAATCCTTGATAGGTGATGTGTTCTGATAAGCCTCCTTTGCCAATCTTGCTTACACCCATATAATCAAATTTGGGAGTATAATTCCTCTGGAGTAACCAACTACCAAATCGACTTCCTAAACCGGTTTTTATATTCTGTGCTTCAACAATTAATACAAATGGGGATTTTCCTATCAGGGCTAACATTTCTTCATCAACAACATTGAGTGTTGGCTTATTGATTAGACCTACATCCAGCCCCTGTTCTTTTGCTTGTTCCACTGCATCTAATGCACGATGAAGCATTTCACCGTAGGAGACTACATATCCTACGGAACCTTTACGAATAATTTCATCTTTTCCAGGAACGAATTCATACTTTTCATTATAGAATGGAGTCCCATCTTCTTTGCATATAAAAGGAACTTTACTACGAGTTGTGAAGATAAACCTTATTCCTTCATCGTTCCATATTCTATGAACCACGGCTTTGAGTTGAAGCGCATCTGCGGGAAAATAAAGGCGTGTGTTATCTCCTTCAGGAAGCCCATTGTCTGCATAAAAGATGTTAATTCCATAGTGACAGGTGTTGTCGGCTATATCGTCAACCCCTGCATGGGAAAAATGACAAATTGCATTAGCCTTGTTTAATCTTGCCATAGTGAGTTCGGAAATAATCATTTCCAAAAATGCGGAGAAGGTGCTGAAAATTCCTTGCTTACCTTTTTCGAACCCGAAGCCTGCGGAAGCAGAGAAATTTCCTCTTTCTTGAACCCCACCATTAATGAATATATCCGGATGGGCAACGCGAATTGCTTTTAGACCTGTTGACCCTTCGAGGTCTGAATCAATAACTAAAATTTTTCTTTCTGTTTTTTCCTCCGGGTGTGTAGTAAGGTAATCCTTTACGATATTTCCAAATTCCGTGCGATTACTGCCTTGTTCTTTTGAGCACCCACGGTAGGTTCTCCCTCCGGATATTTTGCCGACCTTATTCAGATACTCGATAGCTTCAGGCATTCCTCGTTTTTCAAAGTAAGCAATAGCGTTCTCTTTACCGATAACATCGTGCCCTGAATGATTTCCTTCAATTCCGGGAACACCGGGAGCCATTACTCGTTTATTTACAAGAGCCACAGGACCTTCTGTGCGGACCGCTTTAATCATTCGTTGGGCTAAACTTTCTACATCTTCGCCCTGACCGATATCTACATTCAGTCCATGTCCGGCCAATGTTTTGCTGATGTCATAACCGGGCAGATATTGTGAGGGGTGTCCGGAGATGGTTACATTATTATCATCAATACAAAGTTTGACATTGATTTTTTGGGCGACCGCAAGTCGTGCAGATTCTGCGTCGTTTCCTTCCTGTTGAGAACCGTCTGACCCTAACATAAACACCACTTTGTCAGGGTTTGCCAGAGCCACTCCGTTTATGAAGGACCATAGATGTCCTAAACGACCGGATGCAAACTTGATTCCTAATTCGTGTTCAATCTCTGGATGACCATAAAGCCCATAATTGGCCTCGCGATAATGTAGTAGGTATTCAAAGGGGATAACTCCATTGAAAGCCGACATAGCATATTGAATAGCCACACGATGTCCTGCCTCGTCAAAATATACAGGATAGATTTTGTCAGAGCCTTTCATAAAACTGTCTAAAACCAAAACTTCGGGAACGATACTGTAGGCTCCTCCGGTATGTCCACCCAAACCGCGTATTCCGGCAACTGCGGTATAAAAAATAATAGTATCACGAACAATCTGTATATTTGTTTTTAACTGTTCGAGTTGTTCTCTGGAAAAATCATTTGTAAATGGGTTGATGGCTAATGGTTTGTATTTTGCTACATCGATTGGAAAACTCATGGACATATCTCCGTTATGTTATATATGTTAATGATTGCAATTTTTTAAGAGTGTAATATACCAAAAAGAGAAGGAGATAATCTAATTTCTGAAAGATTTTTGTGCTATAAACAGGTTTACTCATTCCTTGTGATTTTTGTCTTTTTGGGGAGGGAGTTATTTAATGGCTGTAAATATCAAGTTTGAATTATTCTTTGTTTTTTGGTAAAATTATAGCAACATAAAATTGCGGGAGTAACTCAGTTGGTAGAGTGCAACCTTGCCAAGGTTGACGTCGCGGGTTCGAGTCCCGTCTCCCGCTCCATTTTTTTGTCAGGGCCGTTAGCTTAGCTGGTAGAGCAGGGGACTCTTAATCCCAAGGTCGCAGGTTCAACTCCTGCACGGCCCACCAGTTTGAGATTTTTTGAGGTCTAATCACCTTTAATTTCTTATGCGCTCTTCTTGCCGGACGATGTTGTTTTTCTCTTCCTAATTTTTACCTTTGAATATTTATATTGCACGGCAAATCCGATTAGTGTAAGCCCAAGCCATGTTAGTATACAAACCATTTGAAAGTAAGAAGGTTCGAAATCAGGTGTGATTTTAAGAATGTCGATAAACTCAAATAATCTTACAAGAGCCCATACAATAACCAGAGAACCTATAGAAGCGGTGGCAATAATAATCAGTATTTTTTCTACAACTAAAGATAAAAAACCACCTGCTATTCCGAGTAAAAGTAGTATTATGGGGGTATTTATTACAGGAAGTGTAATAATTCCAAATGAGAATCCGCCAATTACACCTAATAAAAAAACACCGGATTTATAGAAAAAAATAGCAAGTATTCCTCCTATTAAACCTAAAAAAAGAGATAAAATGATTGTAAAAGGGAAAATATGTGTTGTGTATCCTCCAAGAAGCAGGAATGAACTGGATGTTACAACTATAAAACCGCATAAACCGATTATCAAATAAATCAAACGATAGCCTAAAAAACAAATAAGAGAACCTATCAACATTATTAAGAATATTGCAAAGATATGAACGGGGTAATTGATTATTTTTTGATAAATATCGATAGGTTTTATTAGACAAAAATTTAAATAAATCACTTTTCCCCTTCAAATCAATTCATGGTCTTCCTCTGCCTCTTATACGAGAACCCGATTAGTAATAAAGTTATAAGAACAAAGATTCCATCTCCTTTTTTAATCCCTCCTTGTGCTACGGGAGAAGCATTACACGAAATTAAATTTCGTACCCACGAACCTTGACCCCCTAAATAAATATAGTACTTTCGACCGTATACCTCAAAAACAAGGAGGCCTGAGACCTTATTGAAATTTTTAGGTGTAAACTTAACCTGGAACTTTACAGTCTGCTGTGGTTCAACAAAAAAGGACCGTTCTCCGACAATCTGAAATTCGGGTTCTCCGATAATCCATATAAGAAAGGGGATGGGTTCTGTGCCGATGTTTTGAGCGGTAAACTCACCGACGACGGAGGTTTTTAAGGATACACTTCCATAGTTTATTAAACTATTAACCGCAGGTGTTATGATTAAAGGGACATCTTTATCAATCGGAGGAATTTCGATTTCTCCTTCTACCGGTATTTCTTCGGGTGTAATTGCTTTTTCCACAAACAAATCGAAATCCCCTTCTGCTAATTGAAATTCTTTACGGTTCGATATTTTATCACCATCGAGGTCTGCGGTTCCGCGTAGGTACAATCCACCACTTAGATTATAGTTTTTTAAATCAATGCTAATTCCGACCTGGCTAATAGCCCCCTGAACAAAATACCGTATCGCTACAGGTTCGCCCAATGTGATAATTCCTGCACAAAAGCGTTCTATCTCATCACAAGTAATTCCATACAACTGTTGTAGTGCAATGCACCGGGTTCCTAATGTGTTATCTTTTTTTATTTGTACCCAATTGTAATAATAAATGGCAACGATTAAATTATGATTTGGGACGGACTCATCTCTTAGAACTCGGTCTAATAATCTTGTATGGGCGCGGTCAGGAATTGTATTGCTATCCACATCTATTAAGTCGGGGTCGGTTTCAGGGTCAAAGGCTTTGGTTATTTTTACAAATATCGTTTCTGCGTCAATGTCCAGAACATAGGCCGATGGAGCAATGAGTAAGAAAAAGACACAACAGAAGAGGATTATTATTTTTCGTATACAAAAAATATTCATATATAGATAT
>CAKZKR010000030.1 GCA_937124615.1 uncultured bacterium | reverse complement strand
TTACTGCTGTCCGATTGCAGAACGGTATTGATTAATTCGTTCAAGCCATGTCGTTGTAAGTGTAAGAGGTTTCGTTGAATACCTCGTTGAAGTGGTCGGCTTTATTTGATACTCTTTTTCTGCATCCGGAATTAAAGACCTATAGCTTATGTCAGGGGGAGAAAATTTCCCAGAACTCTTAGCATTCGTTTTGGCAAACCGTATCGAACGACCTATGCCCTCCGCATGCCTCTTCGATTTTACAAGATCTTTCGGGTCTGTCCCCCATTCATACAATATAACCGGCCCATTGTTACCCGTGGAAATCCCTCCCATAACCAAATCCGTCCCGCTACGATAGTCTAACATCGCATCCAACCAATCAAAGGGAAGTTTGTTAACATAATCATACGCACCAAATATCCTACCCTCCGAAAAGCCATCATTATACCCGTCTGAAAAACCACCGTCCAACCATTCGGTATGTTTATCTTTCGCAAGAAAGACTTGCCAATCGGATTGATAGGCACAATCATATCCTTCACTAAATCCTATGGTAAAGGCATAATCATACTCCACAAAATAACCATCATTATAGGCAAACCATAAACCATCATAATACCCCGCATCATACGGGGGGCTTTCTACCTGAGGAATTTTATCACCCTGATAATAAATTGTTCCTCCGTTCACTGTATCATAACTATCAAAAAAACCCGCCCAATAATAATCATCTTGAGCAAATCCATCATTAAAACCTCGCTCATATTCGACCTCATCTATGATAATAGGACAACCCATAAATGCAAAAAGGAACAGCAGTAAAACCCCTGTATAAATTTTTTTTATTAGGTTATCATTTTTCTTCTGATGCATAACACATTCCTTCTAGCAAATTTTTATTTCTTTATCGTATACCTCTACCCCCCAATACAGACCTGCCTTCCGAAAAACCGGATGATTGTCTCTGGAAAGAGGGAGCACTCGGTACCGCAAAAGAAGGAACTTCTACTTTGGGTAAAGAAAAACCAGGAGAAGGCGAATTCCGTTCAATTCTTGGTGTATCAACTATTGAAGGACGCGTTGATGGAAAACTCATAGGGCTCCTTGTCTCACCGAAACTACCTCTATTGAAGGAAGGGACAGAAAAGGTTGTACTGCTACTCGTATTCCGAGGATTTAAATCCGGAGCACTCTCTCTGCGAACATTAGGAATGGAATCAAAACTTTCTTTTTGAGTCGGAAATGTCCGTACAGAAAAACCAGAATCTTCGTGAGTTGATGTTCTACTCGATGGGATATTCACATTGGCCTCTCGAAGCGGCTTCACAGAGAAACTATCTCGACCTCTACTATTTCCGATAGAACGAATTTGAGAACCAGGAACGGATGTTCTTTGAGGTATTTCATTTTGATTTCTTACAGAACCCAATGTTCCTAAATCCGAGGGGATTCGTTTATTATTATCCCAGTTTAAACCTGATCCCCTTGGGTTACCGCGGTTACCGGGGTTATTGCGGTCTGTAGGTGTTGAACGAGGTGCTGTATTTCCTCTATCTCGGTTGGTTGTCCCTGAACCGGAATCGTTCCGTGGTGTTGTTCGTGTTGGTCCTGTAGTTGAACCGCTACCGGATGGATTATAATCACGAGGTTTCCGTTCACCATCCATATCCAGCCGTGAAAGAGAAGGGGTTTCTATTCCTTTCCGTGTTATATCCCCTTGACGATGGGATGTTTCAGAGAAAGAATTACGAATTCCTCTGTTAAGTGTTATACCATCCATTGTTCGTGAAGGGACAGAATTGGAGCGGAAAGTATTTCTGCTATCATTGTCTCGGGAAGATAACTCCACAGTGTCTCGAACCGAAGGGGTATTGCGTTCAATAGCACGGGTAAACTCTGTATCTATTTCTTTCCCCCTAACAGAACCATGTTCATTAACAGAATTTCTTTGAGCGAAACCTTCCGGTGAAAAGCGAACTGTACTCGCCCGAGGAGAATTATTATTTAACTTAACATCACGAAAAGAACCTGACCGCTCATTTAATAGTGCTGTCCGCATAATTGATGAAGTTGCACCGGACTGACTACGAAAACCTTGTGCTGAGGTCCTCCGCATAAAATAACTTTCCAATTCATCCACACGGGCTCGTGCAAACATTCCTGTATTATCATAGCTCGAAATACCACGGATTGTTCTCGGCGGATTATAATCACGCACCATTGGCATCGTAGTCTGATAAGGAATGCGTAGACATGGAGAAGGTCGGCGTTCGATATTCCATACATACACATTTGTGGGGTTTGTAACGATATAGTTAACAACAGTAGGAGCAACCGGGGCCACATACCAAGGCGAGGTATATACATAAGTTGCAGGGACATAAGAACAAGCATCTACATAAAAGTTTAAACCACCCACAGCAAAACTAACACCCGTAGAAACACGAACCGGACGGCAATAGAAATCTACAGGTGTCCAGACAAAATAATCACCACACCGAACTGTTGCCACCCATGCAGGACTCCATACAGGATCAAAGCCCCAGACCCAGCCATAGGTTTCATAATAAACCCAACGTCCATAATGTGTCGTAATATAGCCAAACGGATAGGTTTCAATCCACACAGAGCCAATAGCAGGGACATAGGTCCAATATCCCGTTCGATAAGGGACATAGTTAACAACAACGGTGGGTCTCCAATAATACCTATCTTCAACGAGTATCCAGTCTCCATAACTTGATAATTCCGCATACCCAATCGTTTTATTTGTTACTTCCACATACTTAGGCGGGGTTTTTGCAGGGAGCGACAATAACTCCGACCTCCCCTGATTCCAGCGGTCAAATGAATCCATCTCGGTAGTAGCAAAAGACACCACCTCGGAAGGTAAATATCCAACATCAACCCAGCATCGCTTTCCACTATTTACAACTTCATTACCCCCGCGTTCCGTTGTTACATACGCCTTTCCCCAACGAGTCGAAATTCGTGTGGCCCCATTTTCACCAATATCTATGCGAACGCAGGTATCGGGGTCAAATGTGATTCGGCATGAGGGCGTGGTAAAACGAACAACTCCAGAACTCCGAAGGATTCGTTCAATATAAAAGGAACCTGTTATTCCATGAATAGATATTTCGGGGGATATTTGTACTATTTTTGCTTTTGAGGCATCTGCCATACGCAGAAAAACACCTTCCGGAAACTCTATTTCTGTACTACCTCCTTTATCTACCCACAATGTATCCCCGGTTAGTACAAGTGTATTTAATGTTGCTCGGCTCCAATCGTCATCATCTATACCTTTAATTAGTGTGCTCTCCGCATCATAACTTATTCGTCCATGCAATGGAAATTCTGCATCTGCAAAAACTACACTCACAAATGGGAAAACCGCACTAAAGGCAATAACGGCTCCCAAAATCGGTATCTTACTATATCTCATATATCTATCCTTTTAATATTAGTATCTTTGGCTACAATATACAATATCTATCTTTTTATCTACTATACAAAACGAAACATAAATTGGGAATATTCAATACAACTGATGTATAATTCTTTCTCTTACACAAAAATTCCTTATTAACAATAACTTATACATAAAAGGTGATTTCCAAAAACATACATGATTTTATTATGATTATTTTATCATTTATCAAATGTAAAAAGTCTTGATTCTTGACAAAGGTTTTCCAGATGAAATTAGATATAGCGGGATTGTCTGATAAAGGACGCAAAAAAGAGAAGAATGAGGACTTCTTCGGAATTTTCCGGACAGAATCTACAGACATTAAACTCTTTGAAGATGGGGCTCTATTAATTGTTGCCGATGGTTTAGGAGGGCATATTGCAGGAGATGTCGCAAGCAAATTAGCCGTATCATTAATTAAAGATATATTAAAAGAGGAACCCTGGCAAGAGAATCAGAATGACGAAATTAAAGATTTAAGAGATGAAGGACCATTGCCCTTACTTCGAGAGGCCTTTCTAAAAGCAAACGAAAGTATCTATAAAACGAATAAAGATCTGGTAAAGGGAAGCAGACCGATGGGGACAACAGCCCTTTCAGCAATTATTGTCCCCGGTAAAATCTATATCGCTAATGTAGGGGATTCTCGTGCTTATCATATCCGTAATGGTGAAATATTGGAATATACAGAAGACCATTCATGGATAGATGAACAGGTAAAACAAGGTCTAATGTCCCGCTCTGAAGCAGAAAAGGATATCCGAAAACATGTGGTAACCCGTTGCATAGGAACCCATGCAGATATTGAGGTGGATGTATACCGATGGCATCCTGTTTCAGGCGATATTCTGCTCCTCTGCACAGACGGATTAACAAACATGGTACCCGACAGTCAGATCCTTGAACTTATCCGAAAAGGGGGAACTGCCGGAGAAATCGCCCAAAAACTTGTTAACCTCGCAAATGAAACCGGTGGAAAAGATAATATTACTGTAATTATTGCTATCATCGAACCAAAATTGCTTCAACAATTCTTTCTAAAAACGCGATTCTTCTGGCGAAAACATGGTAAGAATATATTAAAAGTTATCTTCCTCCTTACTTATGGTCTAATATGTGGAACTCTTGGTTATTTACTTCGGGGATTGATTAAATAGCCTTATCTTAAAAAGGATAGGTACTTTCTTCTCAATAATAATTTCTCTCTAAAAATGATATATTGAAGATTAGGCCTTGAAACAGGTATTATAATCTTAAATTTATAGTGGAATTTAGACTTTTTGAAACATAATACAATTCATAAATTGGAAGGAAATTATTTATGATTATCGTAATGGCAAGCAGAAAGACGGAAGATGTCGCTTATGTTGTCAGTCGGGTAGAAGAATTAGGGTTTAAAGCCCATGTTCTTGAAGGTGTAGAACGGACCGTCGTAGCAGTAATCGGCGATGAACGAAATATACATGGCGTAGTTGCGTTAGAAGCCCTTCCCCATGTGGAAAAGGTAATGCCTGTATTAAAACCGTTTAAATTAGCAAGCCGAGAAGTAAAAAAAGAAGATACCATCATTCAGGTAGGAAATATCCAAATAGGAGCCAGAACCTTCTGTGTTATGGCGGGACCCTGTGCAGTAGAATCCCGAGAACAAATCATGCAAACTGCGGAATTCGTCAAAAAATGCGGCGCCCATATCCTCCGGGGAGGTGCTTACAAACCTCGCACTTCTCCCTATAGTTTCCAGGGAATGGAATTAGAGGGCCTGCGTTTACTTAAAGAGGCTTCTAAAAAATACGATTTACCTATTGTAACAGAAGCAATGACTGTGGAACAGGTTCCCGTAGTAGCCGATTATGCGGATATTATCCAGATAGGCGCACGGAATATGCAGAATTACGGCCTTCTTCGGGCTGTGGGTAAATTAAACAAGCCTATATTACTAAAACGAGGGATGATGTCCACAATTAATGAGTGGCTAATGTCAGCAGAGTATATCATCGCAGAGGGGAATCCAAATGTTATCATGTGTGAACGCGGTATTCGAACTTTCGAAACAGAAACGCGAAATACACTCGATATCCAAGCAGTTCCTATCATAAAAAAATACTCCCATTTACCTGTTGTCGTTGACCCAAGTCATGCAAGTGGAAGATGGGATTTAGTGATTCCAATGTCAAAATCGGCCATTTCAGCAGGTGCGGATGGCATCATTGTAGAAGTACATCCTAATCCTGCAGAAGCATTATCAGACGGGGCTCAATCACTAAAATTGGGTACATTTGAACAACTAATGAATGAAATTAAACCCCTTGTTGGAATTATGGATAGAACATTTTAGTATTATGATTCAATTAAGGACACAAAGGAAAATATGGATACGGAAATAAGGGTTGACAATACCCCTTTTGAAGATAATATATCTAATACATCAGCAACAACCACCCCTGCAGAAGAAAAAATAAGTGAAGAAGAGGCTCTTCTTCTTTCCCTGGACCGGGACCAAACAAAACAGGCTATCCACGCTCTACTTTTTGTGAGCGATAAACCCCTAAGTGCCAACCGTATCGCAGAGATACTTGGGGATATTGACGCGGAAGTTGTAAAATCCTTATTAGAGGAAATTAAAGCAGAGATAAATACTTGCAATCTTCCTTATGTTTTAAAAGAAATTGCCGGTGGTTATCAGTTGCTGGTTCGTCCTTTATTTGCTCCTTTTATCCGCAAATTTCTTCAAATAAAAAAGACCCGTCGAATGTCTCCGGCCTTACTCGAAACATTGGCCATTATCGCATATAAACAACCGATTACCCGTGTTGAAGTAGAAGCCATCCGTGGTGTTTCAGTCGCACATGCATTTGAACAACTACAAGAACGCAATCTCATACGCGTATGTGGGGTATCGGAACTTCCCGGTAGACCCAAGTTATACAGGACAACCGACGAGTTCCTTGTTATGTTTGGACTCAACAGTTTGCAGGATTTGCCAAATGTTGATGAATTAAAGGAGTTAAGGTAGTCCCTTGGTTAGATTACAAAAATATCTTGCAGAATGTGGTCTTGGTTCTCGAAGGGCTATAGAACGATTTATCCAGGAAGGGCGAATTTCTGTAAACGGAGTGCCTGTTTCTGTAGGACAGAAAATTAATCCAGAAACAGATAAAGTGTTATTAGATAGCAAACCCATTCCCTTAAAAATCCCCGAAAAGATATATATCCTTCTCAACAAACCTAAAAATTTTGTTACCACAGCCCATGATGAATTCGGAAGGCCTACTGTAATGGACCTTATCAAAAACATAAAAACTCGTGTTTTCCCCGTTGGAAGATTAGACCTCGATGTCGAAGGGGCTTTATTACTTACTAATGATGGTGAACTGGCAAATCAGTTACTACATCCCAGCAATGAAATCCATAAAACTTATATAGCGGTCGTAAAGGGTTTTATTACAACAGGGGCCCTAAACCAAATGGAGAAAGGTGTTCTTCTTGAAGATGGGAAAACCAGTCCTGCACGAGTTAAAGTTTTACATCAAAATCTGAAAACCTCTACTATCCAGTTAACCATACATGAGGGTCGAAAAAGAGAAGTAAAAAGAATGTGCGACGCTGTTGGTTTTCCCCTTATTTCTCTAAAAAGGATTTCTTTTGCCGGTATTAAACTTGGTAAATTACCTTCGGGAAACTGGCGATATCTGACACCTTCAGAAATTTCATCCCTGAAAGATTTAATTCAAAAACAGAAGACTAAAAAGCAGTATTAACCTATTTATTATGATGGCTTTTCTGGGGATTCTTCATAATCTCTCATTTCGACGGTAAAAGTACTTCCTTCGTCGGGAACACTTTTCACATATACATCTCCTCTATAAACTTGTGCCAATTTCTTCACAGTAGATAATCCCAGACCACTCCCTAAAATATTTTCTGTTTTTTTGTTTCGTATGCGAACAAAATCTTGAAAAAGACGAGAAGTTTCTTCCTGAGTCATCCCGATACCCGTATCTTTTACCTTCAATACTATTTTGCCATCTTCCTTTGATAAAAACACATCGACTTTTCCACTGTCCTTATTATATTTTACTGCATTAGAAATTAAGTTGTTGAATATTATCTCCATTTCATTTCGATCCGCCTTAATCACAACAGGATTATCCGCATAAAGCGTCATCGTAATATTTCGTTTTTGTGCTTCCACCTGCAATGTTTCAATAGCCATTTGAGCAATATTCTTTAGGTCTATCTCTTCAATATTTCTCACTTTTTGTCCTGATTCTATACGCGTTAGGTCCAGAAGGTCGCTAATCATTTTCCGCATATAGTCATTACGGATAAGACATCGCTCAATAAGGTCCTGACAAAGTTGAGGATTATCAGCAATATTCATATCTTTCAAAATTCTCAAATAGCCATCCACCGCATTTATAGGAGCTTTAAGTTCATGTGCCAACAAGGATAAAAATTCAAAGCGAATCCTCTTTTTTTCGCTTGCCAATTCCCTTGCTTTTCGTTCCACAATCAATTGCTTCACTACTTTATGAATTGTGTTCTTCAAATCGGTAGGAGTAAAAGGTTTCGGGAGGAAATCATAAGCTCCGTGTTTTGTGGCTTTAACTGCGGTTTCAATGGAAGCATAAGCAGTTATTACAACTGTATATGTTTCCAAAAGTTTCATCGCAACAACTTTTTCTAAAGCCTCAAGTCCACTCATACCGGGAAGTTTATTATCCAGCAATAAGATATGAGGAGGTCTTGTTTTAATCCGTTCTATGGCTTCTTCCGCAGTTTCTACCACTTCTACTTCAAAAGATGTCCTTGTCTCTACTTCAGGTAATTCAATCGAATAGTTTTTTAAAACACGAGACACTCCAATACGAATCCCCGGTTCATCATCAACAACTAAAACACGAAATACTTCTTCCTTCATATACCATTCCTATCTTAATTGTTCAAGAAGATTTTGAAATATCTTCTATCATTTCCGATTCATGAAACCATTCTTTGATATCCATTTCTTTAATTCCATTGATAGGGGTAACATATCGGGGCAAAGAAATGTAGAAACGGGTTCCTGTAGGTCCATCTTTAGGGTTATCATTGGATTCAACCGTAATCTGTCCACGATGCATTTTTATGATTCCATAAGTGATAGCAAGTCCCATCCCAGTGCCTTTACCCATCTCTTTGGTCGTAAAAAACGGTTCAAATATCTTTGTTATATTCTCTTTGGGTATACCTGTCCCTGTATCCTCTACCGTAATATATATCTCTTCGGGTGCATCCTCTGTAATTAAGGTTAAGGTTCCACCACTCGACATCGCTTGTACAGCATTTGAAATCAAATTGGTAAATACTTGAGTAATTTGGTCTTTATCTAATTCTGCAATAGGATTTCGCATGTGGTCTGCTATCTTTAACTGTATGTTTGGTGGAATAATAACCAATTTGCATGCGTGCTCTATCAACTTAGGTATATTGGTTGTTTCTATTGAAATTTTATTTTGCCTTGCAAAGTGGAGCAATCCGGAGACAATCCGCTTACAACGATCGGCCTGTGTCGCAATCATTTTTAAATCTTCCTTTAACGATTCCTCTGTTCCATACTCATCTAAAAGAAGATGGGCATACATAAGAACGACACCTAAAGGATTATTCAATTCATGGGCTATCCCTGCTGCAAGTTGACCAATACTTGCAAGTTTTTCGGTTTGCATCAGTGTTTCTTGTGTTTTTTCCAATTTTTCATTGGATTCCGCCAGATTCTGTATGGTTTCCCTCAACCGCTGAATGGTAAAAGGTAGGCACATCTCTGTTTGGGCTAGTCCATGATAAATGGCGATGGCATGTTCCATACAGGTATCATAACCACAGGCCCCACAATTCAATTCGTCTCCGGGATTAAATTTGCCTAAGGAATGCATGATTTCTTCTATTTGTATAGAAGTTGGCTCCGGGGTCCGTTGCTCATAAGTTATATATTTACGAAACATATTGATTTGTGCTAATACAGCCATCTGCTGACGCCATAATTGCCAATCAATATTCTTTAACTTATCACGAACATACTGGCTTACATTGGCACGCCTGCGGTATAGTGTAGTTTTCTGGGAATAACCCGGTCCCATAATACAGCCTTCGCAGGCTAATATTTCTAAAAGATTGGGACGACACTGGCCCTCGTCATATTCTCGAACAGCCTCTACAAAATCCGACCGGCCTTCAGCAACAATAACATTATTGGTTGTTAGGTCTTCGGGAATAGATGCGGATTGTATCAGCCCTCGGCTAATTGGAAATAAACTCCCTGGACCTGAAATAGGCGGGTCAAAATTTTGTTCCTCAACTACTTGCTTCCACTCCGGAAAATATATATCTAAGATTTGTCTCATCTCCGAAAAGGTAAGCACCTCAGTTACTTCATTATCCAATGCTTCTGATTGGGCTTCGCCTTTCTTTGCAATACAGGGACCAATAAAAACAATCGTTAAATCTTTGCCATACATCCGCCGAACAGCCCTTGCCGACGCAACCATCGGCGAAACGATAGGAGCCAGAAAAGGAACCAATTGAGGAAAATATCGTTCAATATATGCCACAACCGCAGGACAGGTTGTGGCAATATATGAACGCGAAGGATTTTCTGTAAGTAGTTGACGATATGCTCGGGAAACAAGGTCTGCACCGGCACCTACCTCTACCACATATGCAAAGCCCAACATCTTTAAAACAGCACCTAGTTTCCTGGGAGAGATCTCAACAAATTCTGCGGGGAAACTTGGTGCTAACAATGCCACACACGGTATTTTATCTTTTAACAGTTTTAAAACACTATCAATAGGACTGTATATCTCTTTTGCTCGCTGGCTACAGACTTTTACACAATTTCCACAACCAATACAACGCTCCCTAATAACTTCCGCCTGACCATGTACCACACGGATAGCCTTAGCAGGGCATTCCCGAACACAGGTATAGCAAATCCTGCATCGTTCCGGTATAGTTCGAATGAGTTGTATATCATCACGCGGTTTCATGTATTACGATTATAATCCTCCTGTTACTTCCAAACAAATACCTGTTATATAGGAAGCCAGTGGTGAAGCAAGAAAAACAACAGCACCGGCCGCTTCATCGGGTGTCCCTGGTCGACCTAATGGGATAAGCATGGTAATCATTCCTTTCATGTGCGATGGAATACCCAATTGCACCTTTTCTCCTTCTACTTCTATTTGTTCTCCGCTTTCCTGGTCCTGAGTCAATCGCGTCTCGATAAAACCAAACGCTACTGCATTACAACGAATCCCAAAGGCTCCCCATTCTTTAGCAACTGTTTTTGTCAATCCAATAATACCGCTCTTGGCTGTACTATAATTCGCCTGACCTGTATTTCCATGCAAACCGGATAAGGAAGATACATTTATAATACTTCTCGGTTCGGGTATTTTACCTTCAGCCTTTTCTTGTTTAGCCACTTCGCGCATATAAGGGGCTGATGCTCGTATGATACGGAAAGGTGCTACATTATGTACTTCTAACATCGCCATATACTGCTTATCACTCATTTTATGTATCATACCATCCCATGTATAACCTGCGTTGTTAACAATAACATTGATCTTGCCAAAAGTCTCTACTGTTTTTTTCATCAACAAATCCGGATACTGGGGGTCCGCTACATCTCCCGGAACAGACAATACTTTGTACCCTGCATTTTTAAGTTCGCTCGCCGCATTATCTGCACAGTTCGCGTCATAGTCATTAATTACCACGCTGGCTCCGTATTGTGCAAATAATTTCGCAGTAGAAAAACCAATTCCTCTACCTGCACCTGTTACAATCACTACCTGATTACTAAACCACTGTTCCATAGAAAACTCCTTTCTGGGTTTACCATTTTATATTAAACATTAATATATTTTATCATGAAACTTAGTTTAAGATTTATTCGTCCATATAATCAAAATGAGGTTTTGTTTATGAGGATGAAGTGTATTTTTTTATTATTTTCTACTACGGTCTTATCCTATTCTCCCCTATTATTTTCAACTGATAACGAAAATAAAACGCAACAAGTATATCACTACAAAACTAAAGTCGCTGCACATCGAGGTGGAAAGGCTTTATTTCCTGAAAACACCCTCTATGCTTATCAGCAAACTGTTTCTCGTTGGAGGAACTGTTTGTTAGAAGGGGATATTCAAATCACTGCGGATAACATAGCTGTCCTTATGCATGACACTACCGTCGACCGCACAACCAACGGAACAGGTCCTATTAAAGAAAAAACGCTATCCGAGATTAAAGCATTGGATGCAGGATATAAATTTACTACTGATGGAGGGCAAACATTCCCCCTACGGGGAAAAGGGATTACCGTACCAACTCTGGATGAAGTCCTGGAAGCCTTTCCAGATCATATATTTTTATTTGAGATAAAACCACTTATAGAAAATGTCTTTCCTATCACAGAACCTATTATAAAAAAACAGAGGCAAGGTCAGGTTTATCTTGCATCTGTTCACCCGCAGGTAATCGAAAAGATAAGAAAAGAATATCCAGAAATTAAAACCTGTTTTACAATATCCGACTCGTTCGGTTTTTTGTCTGCATTAAGAAGTGAAACATGGTCCAGTTATACTCCACCTGCTCAGATGTTAGCAATGAATGAAAAAATGGAGAGCAGTTTTAATATCACCGAAGATGAAATGAAAAAGATAAAACAGAAGGGTATTCAAATCCTCGTTTTCACAATTAATAATCCTGAAAATATTAGAAGATATGTTCCCTCACAGGTAGATTGGATATTATCCGATTATCCCGACCGAGTTGCAGGTATAGAATCGGACTGGATAAAAAAATAAAAGTTTTTTTGATACTTGCTATAATCAGACTTGTAAAATTACTTAAAGATGGATCTTTATTATAATGTTGAATAACGCTGTTAAAGTAAAAATATATAAAGAACCGGGGACAGAAGATATTCCTTTACCTGAATATCAAACTGAGGATTCTGCAGGGATGGACCTTCACGCTGTTATAAATGAAGACATCATTCTTATGCCCGGAGAGCGAAAACTTATCCCCACCGGAATTAGGATAGCGCTACCACAAGGATACGAAGCACAAATCCGTCCAAGAAGTGGACTGGCTATCAAACATGGGATTGGCATGCCCAATTCACCCGGGACAATCGATTCAGACTACCGGGGAGAAATATGTGTCATTTTGATAAATTGGGGTCAGGAACCCTTCCAAATCAAACGGGGAGACCGGATAGCCCAAATGATAGTCGCTCCCGTTTCCCGTGTGCAATGGATACCTGTCACAGAACTTCCTACATCCAATCGCGGTCCCGGCGGCTTCGGACATACCGGAACAACACCTACAAACAACATTAAATAACTATCTAAAATTTAAAAGGAATCAAAATGAATATCAAAACAAATATCAAAAACGCTCCTATCCATTTCCCATTACTTCTCCTCCTCTCTACCTTCTCCATAATCTTTTTTCCAGCACTTATCACTCATTCAGATGAAAATAATACATACTACTTAGACGACCTAAACCTTAGTATCGTCAAACAAGGATGGGGAGAACACCCTAAAAAAAATCTTTCCTGTGTGGGAAATCCAATCAAAATAAATGGAACTACTTACCAACGAGGCGTGGGTACACATGCAAACGCCACCTTTTATATCCTATTGGATGGTTCTGCCTCCAAATTCGAAGCCATTTTAGGTATCGACGACGAAACAGAAGGGAACGGCTCCGCCTTTATACGATTTTACGGTGATAACAAACTTTTACATACCTCACAAACCCTAACCGGAAATAAACCCCCTGAAAAAGTCTCTATAAATCTCGAAGGGATTTCTAATTTTATCATTTCAATAATTGACGCTTACGACGGTATTTCTTTTGACCATGTAGATTTAGCAGATGCTGTTTTTACAATGGCACATGGAAAACCTGAACTCACAACACGACCCAAAGAAAAACCTTATATTTTAACACCATCTCCTGCTCCCTCCCCCCGAATAAACAGCCCTCGTGTAATAGCAGTCCGTCCGGGCTCTCCGTTCTTATTCCGAATACCTTGCACCGGCGAAAGACCCATCCAATTCCATCTCGAAGGCTTACCTGAAGGGCTGACAGTCAACTCCGAAGGAATTATCACCGGAACAATCAAAAATCGCACCCCAGATACTTATCCCATCCAAATCACCGCCACCAATAACCACGGAAAAGACCAAAACACTCTCAAAATTGTCGTCAGTGAAACTTTAGCACTTACTCCACCGATGGGATGGAATCACTGGTATATCCATTACGACAAAATCACTGCTGACATCATAAAACAATCCGCCGACTTGATGATTACATCCGGAATGGCTGATGTAGGCTACCAATATGTAAATATTGACGACTGCTGGGCAAACGCAAAAGAGCACCACGACCCTATGCGAGTAGGTCCCGAAAGAAATGAAAATGGGGACATCCTTCCCAATAAACACTTCCCCAATATGAAAGATTTGACGGATTATATCCACTCCAAAGGCTTACGAGCAGGTATCTATTCTTCCCCCGGACCTCAAACCTGTGCAGGTTTCACAGGAAGTTACCAACACGAAGAACAAGATGCTAAAAAATTCGCAGAATGGGGCTTTGATTTCCTGAAATATGATTGGTGTTCTTATTCAAAAATCCTATCTCCAAAAAAAATCGAAAATCTAAAAAAGCCCTACCAGCAAATGGGAGACATACTCAAAAAATTAGACCGAGACATCGTATTCAACCTATGTCAATACGGCATGGGAGCAGTCTGGAAATGGGGCAAAGAAGTTGGCGGAAATTCCTGGCGAACCGCAGGTGACTTAGGATACGAATTGCTCCAATACCACGATGTGGCTCGTCGAAATGCAAGTCATTGGGAGTATACAGGTCCCGGTGCATGGAACGACCCGGACTATTTACTCATTGGCTATATAGTCGACCCAACCACAATGGGCGAACCCAAACCTTGTCCTCTAACCCCAAGCGAACAATACTCCTATATGTCCCTGTGGTGTCTTATGGCATCACCCTTATTTTTCAGCGGTGATATGACTCGCCTGGATGAATTCACCCTTAACATCCTCTGTAACCCCGAAGTCATAGAGATTAATCAGGACCCCATGGGAATACAGGGACATCCTATTATCATAAATAAAGAACAAAACTATGAAATCTGGATTAAACCCCTTTCTGACCGATCTACCGCCATTGGAATATTCAATTTAGATGAAATCGAACAAAATATCGCCGTCCAATGGAATGAAATAGGACTGTCAGAAAACCAAAAAGTACGCGACCTATGGCGACAAACTGATTTAGGCACCCATAATAAAAGTTTCACCACATCTATCCCTCGCCGCGGTGTCGCACTACTAAAACTAACACCTATATAACTTTATTAAACATTTACTATCCCCCCATAATAAACTTATTATCCTATCCATGTAATTTATCTGTCTAATCTTGGAAAAAAAACAATACCGCATACAAATAATTTTTTTTTGCTCGTTCGAAAGAAGCAAACAAGAAAAGTTTTTTTACTGTGCGGGGGGATAATATCAGAGGTGGGAATCCCGTATGGCAAAATTTTTAAGATAGTAAGGAAGCAAAGTTTATATTATTGATGTGGTGTTTGTTGGGTCCAAGTGAGACGAGTGCAATGTTTTGGGGGGTGCCGTATGTTTGAAGAAATTGGGAAATTTGTTTAGGTGTGATTTGGTCCAGTGTGTTCAGGATTTGTTGGAGGGAGGGTATTTTTTTTTGGTAGATAACGCTTTTTCCGATACGTGTCATATGGGTTTCGGCATGTTCATGGGCAAGTAGAAGTTCTCCTTTGAGTTCCTGGCGATACAAGTCGAGATCTTCTTCGGAGAGAGGTGTTGTTTTCAGTTTGTTAATTTCGTTGAGGATGATGGTTATTACGGATTT
>CAKZKR010000029.1 GCA_937124615.1 uncultured bacterium | reverse complement strand
AGTTCGCAAATGAATCGTTGTTTATTTGTGATGGGAGGGGCTGGAAATCCGAGGCAGAGGTGTATTTGAGATATGTTGCGGGGGTAATGTTTTATTCCAGGATGGAAAGTGGGTTTTTGTGTTGTATTTTTTCTTGGTGTTTTATTTTTGGGAAAGTCGTGAAAGTGATATTGGAAATGGTTGAAGATTTCTTTTTCGTTGAAGTTTCCCACGGCTGTAATGATGATGTTTTGTGATGAGTATGCTCTTTTGTAGAAGGATAGGATGTCTTGTTGTGTAAGTTTTTTTATGGATTTTGTGGTTCCTAATATAGGTCTTGAAAGGGGATGGTTTTGCCAGATAAATTGGTGGAACAGGTCCAGTATAATGTCTTCAGGAGTATCCTCTAAGAGGGATATTTCTTCAAGGATGACATTTCGTTCTTTTTCGATTTCGTTGAAGGTTGAGTTTTTGAGGATGTCGGCGAGAATTTCAATAGCAAGGGGGAGGTGTTCTGTAAGTGTTTTAATATAGAAGCATGTGTATTCTTGTGTGGTAAAGGCATTGATTTGTCCTCCTTTGCATTCGATGGCTTGCATAATATCACGAGTGGTTCTCGTTTTTGTGCCTTTGAAAAAAAGGTGTTCGAGGAAGTGGGCGAGTCCTTCTTTCCCTTCGGGTTCTGATGTGGAGCCGATGGGAACCCATACCCCGATATTTACTGAGTAGAGATGGGGGATTTTTTTTGTGTATATGCGAATACCATTGGGAAGTTTATGTTTATGGATATCTTCTTCTAATGGGGAAGCCGTTAGTTTGTCTGTCCCTTTAAAGTATTTCATTGGACTGTGATTAGGGCATTTATTTTGGGTTGTATTATATGGTTAGCGACGGTAGCGGTTTGGATTATCACGGTTGAAGTTTTTTCCACCGCGATCTCTTTTTTCGTAGTGGGATTCTGAATATGTGTTTTTGTTTTTGGGAATATTAGGAATTTTCCCCAATTCCATATCGGCTTGCACTTTTGATAGGTTAACGCGGCCTAATTTATCAATTTCGATTACTTTCACATCGACTTCGTCACCTATTTTGACTTCTTCTGTAACTTCACGGACACGATGTGGTGCTAACTCGGAAATATGAACAAGTCCTTCACGGTTCCCTAAAAGGCTGACGAAGGCACCGAAGTTCATGATACGTGTAACTTTGCCTCGATAGATTTTGCCAACTTCAACTTCTGCGGTAATACTCAACACCATATTAGTTGCCTGGTCCGCACTATCTTTGTCTACTGCGGCAATCATCACGGTTCCATCGTTCTGTATTGTAATTTCAGTACCTGTTTTCATCTGTATATCGCGGATAACTTTCCCGCCAGGTCCTATGACTTCACGGATTTTATCAGGGTCGATTTTAATGGTATATATTCGAGGGGCATAGGGGGAAATTTCTGCACGCGGTTGGGGCAGGACTTGTTCCATTTTATTGAGTATAAACAACCGTCCCTGTCGTGCTTGTTCGAGGGCTTTTTCCATAACAGAGCGGGGGACACCTTTAATTTTTGTGTCCATCTGGAATGCCGTTATTCCTTTGCGTGTTCCACATACTTTGAAATCCATATCCCCGAGATGGTCTTCATCTCCTAAAATATCGGTAAGAATGCGAAATTCCTCACCCTCTTTAATTAAGCCCATCGCGATTCCCGCTACATGGGATTTTATGGGAACTCCTGCATCCATTAAACTTAATGAGCCACCGCAAACCGATGCCATGGAACTGGAGCCGTTACTTTCGGTAATGTCGGAGACAACACGAACAACATAGGGGAAACATGTTTCTGGGTTGGAAACGATGGTTGAATCGTTAGGGTCAAAGGGAAGGACTCCGGTTAGGGCCCGTTCTGCTAATTTTCCATGTCCTACCTCACGCCGTCCCGGAGCTCCTAATTTACCAACTTCGCCGACGGACCAGGGAGGAAAATTATAATGGAGAAAGAAACGACTCATTGAATCGCCAGTTAGTTCATCTAATCGTTGTTCGTCCTGACTGGTACCTAAAGTTGTGGTTACTAAAGCCTGTGTTTCGCCACGGGTAAACAAAGCGGAGCCATGAGCACGGGGCAGAATGCCTATCTCAATACTAATGGGACGGATTTCATCTAATTTGCGGCCGTCAATTCGAAGGTTTTCGTTGATAACGCGTGCTCGTAGGGTATTACGCACGATTTCTTCATATATCTCTTTTGTTTGTTTTTCTAATTCGGAATACTGTTCTTCCCCATACTTTTCTTTTATATAGGCCAGCAGTTCTTCCTGAAGTTTGTTAATCCCTTCGCGCCGTTCTTGCTTTACAGACTGGAACAGAACCTCCTCAATTTTTCCGGATAACCATTGTTGTATTTCTTGTTCCAGTACTTGATTTTTGGCCGGCTCTTCTATCTTTATCTTTTCTTTTCCACATCTACTCCGTAATTCTTCAATAGCAGATACCAACCTTTTTATCCATACATGGCCAAACTCGAGAGCTTCGAGCATCAATTGTTCAGAAACTTCTTTTGCCATACCTTCTACCATGCAGATAGCATTTTCTGTTCCAGCTACAACCAGGTCAATCAAACTGTCTTTCATCTCCGGTATTGTTGGATTAACAACAAAGTTCCCATCGATATAACCAATACGCACAGCACCAATCGGTTCTAAAAATGGGATGGGGGAAATGTGAAGAGCGGCGGATGCTGCATTGATAGACAGGATATCGGGATCGTGAATATTATCCGCAGAAAGGACTGTTTGACATACTTGAACCTCATTTTTAAATGACTTTGGAAACAGCGGTCGAATAGGGCGGTCGGTTAATCTTGATACGAGCACCTCGCGTTCCGAAGGCTTGGATTCCCTACGAAAGAAATTACCGGGTATCTGCCCTACAGAGTAAAATTTCTCGCGATAATCGACCGTTAGCGGGAAAAAATCTACATCCAATTTAGCATTTAAGTCAACACAAGCGGTGGATAGCACCATCGTATCGCCACATTGGCATATAACAGAGCCGTGTGCCTGTTTTGCTATTTTCCCCGTTTCAAATGAAACTTCCTTAGTACCGATTGCAACTGAAATTTTTTCTACCATATTTTTTTTCTTTATTTTAGGTGTGAATAGTAATGTTATTTTCTAAGATTGAGTTTATCGATAAGGATTTGATAGCGTTCGAAATCGCTTTTACGGAGATACGCTAATAAGGAACGCCGTTTCCCTACCATCTGAAGTAAACCGCGACGGCTTGCGAAATCCTTCTTATGCTTCTTTAAATGCTCTGTAAGTTCTCGAATTCTTTCGGTTAAAATTGCAACCTGCACTTCGGGAGAACCTGTATCACTGCCGGTTCGTGCAAATTTTTGAATAAGTTCTTGTTTTCTATCCTTCTTCAAAGCCATTTTATTTTCCTTTCATTCGCCCAACCTTAGAGAGGGGTTTACTGTCCCCTCTCCAGGAGTTGGGTAGTTAAAATTTACTGTTATATTATAAACAGAATTGCCTTTGTATCTCAAAAAGGTATTTAGCAACAGGTGCAACCACAACAGCATCCGGAAACCGCATCTTTATCTGTTAGAGCAACGATACCGGGCAATTGTTTCCCCTCTAACATTTCGAGGGAGGCACCACCACCCGTAGATACATGAGACATTTTATCGGTCAATCCAAAGACTTCTATTGCTGCTGCAGTATCACCCCCACCAATTACACTAATAGCCCCGCTATTAGCAAGACACTCTGCAAGCGTGCGAGAACCTTTTGCAAAAGGCTCCATTTCAAATACACCTACAGGACCATTCCAGACAACCATTTTCGCTTTGCGGATTTCGTTACAGAAATTTTCAATGGCTTTTGGTCCGATGTCCATACCCATCCAGCCGGATTCTATACCGTCAGCAGGTACTATTTTTGTATCTGCGTCGACGGCAAAACGATTGGCAACCACAATGTCTTCTGGCAATAATAACGGAATATTCCGTTCCTTTGCTTTTTCCATTGCATTCTTTGCAAATTCAATACCTTCCTTATCCAGAAGTGAGTCGCCAATTTCGTAGCCCATTGCTTTTAAGAAGGTATAGGACATACCTCCACCTATGATTAAAACATCCACCAGATTCAGCAGGTTTTCAATGACTTTAATTTTGTCATTAACCTTTTTCCCCCCTAATATAGCAACAAGGGGACGCTCCGGATTCTTCAATACTTTATCAAAGTATTCTATTTCTTTGGCGACAAGAAAACCGGCGACACTTACGGGCATAAATTTTGTTACACCCTCTGTAGATGCATGAGCACGATGGACGGTACCAAACGCATCGCTCACATATACATCCCCTAATTTTGCCAATTGTTGAGATAGTTCCGGGTCATTTTTTTCTTCGCCTTTTTCAAAGCGGGTATTTTCAAGCAATAGGACATCGCCGGGTTGCATTTCTGCAACAACTTTCTCCACTTCGGGACCCACAACCTGGTCTACCTTCTTTACATTTCCCCCTATCAATTCGCGTAAACGGTCGGCTACGGGGTCCATTTTCAGTTTTTTCAAACCTTCGGTATCCCCTGCTTTAATATAATCCTTGGGTCTACCTAAATGAGACATCAGGATTAATTTTCCACCGTTTTCACGAACATACTGAATGCTGGGTAGCGCAGCACGAATACGGGTATCATCACGGACACTTCCATCTTCATTTTGTGGGACATTAAAATCTACCCGCATGAGGACCCGCTTTCCGCAAACATCAATATCTTTTAATGTTAGTTTATTCATTTCCACATCCTTTCAATAAGACGTGTTTTTAGGAATGGTTTTATATTTATATCGGTTATTTCGCCATTAAGCGAAGTAAGTCAACGCAACGATTGGAATAACCAAATTCATTGTCGTACCAGGAAACGACCTTTACAAAGTTATCGCCCATAACCATTGTGCTTTGTGCGTCAAAAATGCTGGAATGCGGATTGCCGATCACATCACAGGAGACAATGGGATCTTCGGTATAAGCAAGAATACCTTTGAGCGAAGTCTCAGAGGCTTCTTTGATTGCCTTATTAATGTCTTCTTTGGTTACTTTCTTCTCTAATTCTACGACAAGGTCAACAACGGAACCGTCAATCACAGGAACACGCATGGCGAAGCCATCCAATTTACCCTTTAATTCGGGCAATACCTTACCCACTGCACGAGCCGCGCCGGTTGTGGTCGGGATAATCGAATTCGCAGCAGCACGAGCCCGGCGGAGATCTTTATGGGGCATATCCAGCACGCGCTGGTCATTGGTATAAGCGTGGACTGTGGTCATAAAGCCACGAACGAGCCCAAAACTCTTATGGAGCACCTTCGCAACAGGAGCGAGGCAGTTGGTTGTGCAACTGGCATTAGAGACCACAACATCGGTAGGCTTTAATGTCTCATCATTAACGCCCATAACGATAATAGCATCCACTTCATCCTTCGGAGGAACGGTTAACAAAACCTTTTTGGCTCCAGCGGAAACATGCTTTAGGCAATCTTCTTTCTTTGTGAAAATTCCAGTAGATTCCACGACCACATCTACACCTAAATCTTTCCAGGGGAGTTGTGCCGGGTCTTTTATTGCAGTTACCTTGTATGCTTTCCCATTTACTACAATCGAGTCTTCTGTTGCTTTTACATCTGCATCGAGCACACCAAAAACACTATCGTATTTGAGTAAATGTGCGAGTGTCTTCGCATCGGTGATGTCGTTTACACCGACCACTTCAAAATCGGCGTTTTTTACCAAAAGTTTGAATACGGTGCGACCGATACGACCAAAACCATTAATACCTACCTTGATTGCCATAAATAAACCCTTTCTTGTTAAAAGTTAATTTTTTTGTAGTATATTTTATTGACACTTTTTGACAAATATAAATAGCAATTCGATTTATAAGTCCTATAAATACACCTATTTATATTTATCCGTTTCTTTACCGGTAAAGTATCCGTCTCTACCCCCTTACCGCTCTTGCTACCTATCGGGGATTATATTATCGCATAAAACAAGAAAGATATGCAATTTGCGGTATAAATTTATTATTCTTCCGAAAGTTCGTGTGTGGCGGATGTAGCATGCACTTTTCTCGGAAGTAGATGCTTGGGAGTAAATAGATACGAGGCAATCATAGTCGGAATTACCGCACTTCCTATAACAGCAATCACGATATAGGAATACTGCTCCGTGTTAATAATATTCTTTGAATAACCAAAGAGTGCAGAAATAGTTCCGAAGGTCAATCCTGTGGACATCATAAGGGTATAATACCACCTTTCGTTACTCCCTTGCCGAAATCGAGATATGAAGGGATACAAACCAAAAATTTTAGAAATCACTTTGGCTCCCAATAGGATAAACACAAGTATCGGTGCAGATATTAATGCCGGAATGGATACAAAGGTTCCTGCTCGCAAAAAATAAAACGGTGTTAAAAACCCTACAGTCAATGTCCTCAATCGTCTCAACCAGACATGATTTCTTTGACTGAACTCCGCCAATGCCATACCTGCTATATAAGAATGAGTAGATTATATTATTACAAAATCAAAGTATTTTTAAAGTAGCACCCCATCAAACCTCAGAATTATTTGTCTCTCCTATTCATTAATTAACTATTAAATTTATTTTTTCAAAGATGAAAAATATTAATAAAATAGAAGTAATAAGGTATTGACCACAGGTTCGACAGCAGGTGGTTTCGTTGGATAACGAACAAATTCTACATGCCCATCCATATAAAGCACATTACATCCCCCCGGAACATGATTGTATAACGAAATGCCTCCATTGGAACCTATCTGGTCAAACATAACTATTATTTCACAGTGAAAACTCTTTTCGTGGCACATCCACTTTTACCCTTCTCAAAAAAAATAATACAAACAAATAATTTTGTCAAGGTAAATCCGTCATAAAATCTACCTCCTTCATTTTTTCCTTCTCTTAATCCATTTATCCCAATATAGAATCACCAATCCCAATACACCAGCAGGCCCAATAAATAGAGCCATCAATTGCATCATATCCAGACCTAAAAATATTTTTGTATAACTTTTAAATAAGTTTCCCCTGGAATATCTAATAACTCAGTTAACCTTAATGGACAAATCTTCCTAATAATACAATCCATACCTCTTTCTTCCAAAAAAATCCTACATTCCCAAACAAATGACGAATGTCCCCATACACAGGATTAAAATAGAATTTAACATTATTTTTGCCATCCATAACACATATCGGAGATTCTAATTCTACAGGTTCTTTCGAAAAATCAAGATTTCAATAATATGCCTTTTGCTTGTAAAAGTACAAGCATTCCCGGGTATACCACTTTATGACAGATTTGTTTCTCTGTAACGACTGATTGAAGTTTTTCAAAAAAACTTCTAGATTGTGCTTCTAATAAAGATAGAAAAACTAAAATTTAGTGAGAACCTCACAATATAAACTATTGAAAATGGACTCTTATTTTTTATATAATAAAATCTCTTTTCAAATTTTAATTTTTTGTCGAAAGGAGGTTGATTTTTTTGACAAAGGTTCGCATCAAGCCAGAAGAGTCCTTTGATAAGGCCATGAGGCGTTTCAAGAAGAAATGCAATAAGGATGGAATTATGCAGAGACTTCGTGAACTTCGGCACTATGAGAAGCCGTCGGAACGCCGTCGCAGAAGACTGATTAAAGCGGTATCTCGCTCTATAATAGAATCTGAACCCGTTCAATAGATATTTTTTTTACCGTTACAAAAGAAATTCGGATAAGAATATTCCCTTCTAAGAAGGAGGGAATATTTTTATTTAAGAGCAATTCTATATCTGCGGAGCATCTGATAAATCGCTAATTATAAAATCATTTAACGGAGGATTTGTTCCGTCCCCGCTACCACAAGATAAACCGACAACCGCATTAAACATAGTTCTATCGATATTCAAATAGGTTATTTGTATTTTACCATCGTAAAACAGTTCTACCTGAATATTGTTTTTAAATGGTTTTCCATCTTCCCCAATAGTTGGATTTTTAGCCAAGGGGATATTTATCCATGTTATAACCAATTTTTGAGGGAGAATATTATACATAACACTACCTTCTTCTGCCTGTAGTACATCCAAAGGCAACAAAGATATCTGGGGATATGCAAAGTGTTTCCCCACAGTAACGGGTTCGAGCCCTTTCGCACCAAAAGAAATATAGCCTTTACTGGAAATATAAAGGTCTTCATATTTCACTCCATAGAAAGGTATCGGAGCTAATGTGGATTTTATCGGGAATGGGTCTTGAATTGTAAAATAGACATATTGGCCTACATTCGGTGGTTGTTGTGGAAATTCCCGAACATTTTTCTTTATGCCCTGTTTATAAAAATGTAAACTGTACTTATCCGGAAGAAATACCAGGCTCATATTGGATAAATCGAAGGGTCGGTTATACAGTCCCCCAAACACTTCTGTATAAAAATTAGGGACTGTTGTTACGGTAATAACTTTCTCTTTTCCACCACCGGAAACTTTTATATAACCTGTTGCAAAAGAGGGCACGGCTTTCTGGGTACTATCACGGTCAATTTGAACTAATATATCAACCGCATCATCTGATTGTTTTATTTTTCCAGAAGGAGGCCATACCGTAATCCAACTCTTTAGTGGCTCTACTTTATAATCAAGCACAGAATTTTTTTCCCCCGCATTCCAAATCTTAAAACTCCACTCCGTTTCGATAATCCCTGTATACACATCTCCCCCAAAATGATGCGAGAGAGCAGAAACCTGCAAATCGGGTTTTGGACATCCCATTAGCAAAGGAAGGACACAAATAAAAAGGAAAATGGATAACACTTTATGCAATATAAAATTTACATTCATATTCCGATTCCTTATCGTAAGTTCTATCACTATTCTATTTATATACTATATACATTATATACTATATACAAAAGCAATAATATAATACATTCGAGAAAAGTTTTTGTTTCTTTTTTCAATCGGACATGTTTGCCTTTTGCTCTGTGGTAGTGTAGCCTATATCAATACACATCGATTTCAGATAGGAAACAGGATTTTTGCACATAACGGTACCTTGAATTTTTGGATTAGGTTTTATATTACAATAATAGGGAGACGATAACACGGCTGATATAAATTTGAAAAAAAATAATATTCTTTAACATATAGGGTGAAAAAACTGATATAAAAGATCAAAGTTCTTAAAATTTGGAGTTTTAGTATGTCAAACAACTTTATTACGAATAATGTCTGTAAAAGCTTAAAAGACCGTATCAATGCTCTTGTTACTGCAAGTGCAGAATTAAAGTTTCTGGTTGGTTTTTTCTATTTTTCGGGGATTAAAGAACTTTATGAGTCATTAAAAAACAACCCTAGTGTAACATTGAAGATCCTGGTAGGATTAAATGTAGATATATGGAATGAAAAGATTATCGAATTTGCTGATGCTAATAGAGGAAGTTCATCAAATAATGATATTAGAAAAAAATTCTTTAACTCGATAAAAAAATCAATAAACAACGAACTTTTTGATACTAAAGAGTTTTATGAACAGGTAAAATTTTTCATACACCTAATTAATAACAACCGATTGCATATAAGAAAAACTTTAGAACCAAACCATTCAAAACTTTATGTTTTTAAATTATCAAGCGACCAAATAGGTCGTAATTCATTATTTATCACCGGTAGCAGTAACCTTACTTCTTCAGGTCTTACTACACAAGAAGAATTTAATGTTGAAATAAGTGATTATGGAGTTGATGAGGCCGAAAAGTATTTTGATGATTTATGGAATAAAGCGGTAGAGATTACAGAAAATGAAAAAACAAAAAGTGATTTAGTAAAGATTATTGAGAAAGAAACATTAGTTAAAGAGATTACCCCCTTTGAAGCCTATGTATTAGCATTAAAAATATATCTTGATACCTTTGAAAAGAAAGAAATAGGGGATTATATTATAAATCTACTTGAAAATTGTGGCTATAAACCTTACCTTTATCAAAAAGACGCTATAGAACAGGCATTAGCAATACTTGAAAAACATAATGGAGTGATTTTAGCCGATGTTGTAGGGCTTGGAAAAACAGTAATAGCCTGTGCTATCGCTTGTTTACTAAAAAAAAGAGGCGTTATTATCTGTCCTCCTGGTATTATTGGAAACCCCAAATCCAAAGATGCTGGCTGGAATATGTATAAAGAACAGTTTAGGCTTTATGACTGGGAAGTATGGTCTTTGGGGGATTTAGAAAAACTACAGGAATTTGTTAGCAAGACAAAAGATATTGAGGTGATAATAGTCGATGAGGCACATAGATTTAGAAATCAGGACACGAAAAGTTATGAACTACTAAGAAATATTTGTCGAACTAAACAGGTAATCCTTCTTACAGCCACACCTTTCAACAATAGGCCCGCTGATATCCTTTCTCTCTTAAAGTTATTTACCGTGCCCAAAAAATCAGGCATTACCTTAGAAAACAATCTGCTTGATAAATTCCTAACATTCGAACAGACTTTTAAAAAGCTCAGTTATATAAAAAAATATCACAACTCCAGGGATAAAGATAAAAAAGAGAAAGCCCATGCCAATTATAAAAGCCTTTTTGGTGTTTCATTTTCGGAGGAGGACCCGCTTTCAAAGGTGGACCAACGCTCAAAATATCTTGCTAAACAGATAAGGGATATTATTGAGCCGGTCACAATCAGGCGAAACAGGCTGGATTTACAGAACAACCCTGATTATAAAGATGAAGTAAAAAATCTTTCAAAGACCGCTGACCCGATTGAGTGGTTTTATACCCTGACCCCAAAACAGTCCATATTCTACGACACTGTTATTAAAAAATACTTTGCGGACCCTGATGAAGGAGGTCAATTTAACGGCGCCATCTATAGACCCTTTAAATATGAAAAAGAAATACCTCAAGAAAAAGACTTAGAACGGGAAGAAAACTTTGAATATCAACGACAGCGCAACTTGTATAATTTTATGCGGAGGCTGTTGGTCAAAAGATTCGAAAGTTCATTTGGTTCGTTCCTACAAAGTCTAATCAATTTCAAAAACATCAACAAAAATGTCTTAGAATTTATAGATAAAACCAACAAATACATCCTTGATAGAGGCTTACTGGAAAGAATTCATGATAAAGAGTTGGAAGAAATTGAAAATGACTTAAAAGAGTATAGTGAAAAAATAACAAAGGGTGAGTATCCTAAAAATCACAAGATTTATGAAATAGAAAATTTCCGCTTCAAAGAAAAGTTCATCAATGACATAAAATCCGACATTGAACTATTCGAGAAAATCCTTAAAGAATTAAAAGTTCTTTCTCTTGTTGAAAACGATCCCAAGGCAAATTGTTTAATAGAAAATTTAAGAACTTCATTACAAAAAGAGCAGAAAAGAAAAATTGTGATATTTTCAGAATATGTTGATACGGTAAAATATCTTCAGCCTAAATTAGAAAAAGAGTTTAAACAAAGGGTTTTGACAATAGCAGGCGATTTAACAGAAGGCAAACTTGAAGCAATATACAAAAACTTTGATGCTTCGTTTGAAACACAAGAAAACAATTATAATATTCTACTTACCTCTGACAAGCTTTCCGAAGGTTTTAACCTAAACCGTGCAGGGATGGTTATAAACTACGATATACCTTGGAATCCCGTGCGGGTTATACAGAGAGTCGGTCGTATTAATAGGATAAGCAAAAAGGTCTTTGATGAAATATATATTGTGAACTTTTTCCCCACAGAGCAGGGGTCCAATCTTGTCAAGTCAAGAGAAATTGCAGCTAGTAAAATGTTTTTAATTCACAATACCTTAGGAGAAGATTCAAAAATATTTGATGCAGATGAAGAGCCTTCTCCTTCTAACCTTTACACAAAAATTCAACAAAATCCAGACAATATGGAAGAGGAGAGCTTTTATACTAAGGTAATTAAGGAGTTTTATGACATAAAAGAAAAACATCCAAACCTAATAAAAGAAATAAAAAACTTCCCAACAAGAATAAAAGTAGCCAAAAAATATACAGAAAATGAACTTCTTGTTTTTATTAAAAAAGGGAGGCTTCACACCTATTGTGCAAAATACAATCCTGATGGGGAGTCAAAATATTTCCCAACACTATTTGAAAACATTCTTAAAAATATAAAGGCAAGTCCTGAAGATGAACCCCTTTCTTTAAGCCCTGACTTCTGGAAAAATTATAACGAGATTAAAAATTTACAAGAAAAGGTTCAAAAAAGCCTTACAGGAATTAGCCTCGAACAGCAGGCGATAAATAATCTAAAATGTTTACTTAAAATAAATAATACTGAAATTTCTCAATATCAAACATTCTTGAAGATGCTTCTTGAGGATATCCTTGATTACGGCACACTCCCTGACTTTACAATTCGTCGTTTAGCCAACCTTAAAATGGGAAATGATGAGCAGATTAAATCCACTGTCAAAGAAATTGAAGCCTTGATTAAAGAACTGGGTGAAAACTACCTTGAACAAGAAAAAGCAAAAATAAAGAACTTAACCAAAGAAATTATAGTTGCTATAGAAAACAGAAAGGTGTAAACAAGTGGAAGCAAAAGATATTTTAAGATCTGCAATTAATAATTTTAATTTAGAAGATCTCAAATCATTTTTCCGTAACAAGAACGATGATTTTGAATTCCCCGATGAAGAGTTCTCTCTCGATATAAATAATATTTTTTCTGAAGGTAAAAAAATTGTTACAGGAATGCTCGGCAATACTCAATTTGATGTGTTCACGATAAAGGTTAATAAGGAGTTAAATGAACGGTCGGGTAAAAAAGCCCAATTTGAGATAGGGAAAAAGATTTTAAAGAATCAACAAAGCGACGCAGGTATTTTTATTTTTTACGATCAAGATGGAAGTTTTCGGTTTAGTTTGATCTATGCCAATTACATTGGCAAAAAAAGAGAATTTAGCAACTATAGGCGTTTTACCTACTATGTAAGTAAAGACCAAACAAACAAAACTTTCCTAAAGCAGATAGGAGAAGCAAATTTTTCAACACTTGACAATATTATCGA
>CAKZKR010000028.1 GCA_937124615.1 uncultured bacterium | reverse complement strand
ACTTATTTCATGGCTTATAGTGCCACAGGACATGATAAAGACCGTATACCCGCAGATTCTCCTGGCGATACAGATGGCGATTACTATTGCATCATGGGAGCCTCTTCTGAAGACGGTATTCACTGGAAACGGTCTGAAAAACCCATTCTGGAGTACACAGGAGAATTTGGTGCCAAAGAAAAATATGGGGATGTTGTCCTCTGGGGCACATACCACCGTCCCTCTATTATGTATGAGGAAGGAAAATTCAAAATCTGGTTTGATTACGGGTCCCCTCGGGGCACCGCAATGGGCTATGCAGAAAATGAAGGGGATTACTTAAATGCAAAAGACTGGAAATTAATCCGCTCTGGAGACAATCCCTGTCTGTGGGAATTTCCGAATCCGGATGTGGTCAAAGTGGACAACTTGTACTATGCTTATTCAGACGCGGGTGGATATGAAAATCATGAATGGAAAGGGAGAAAGATAACAGAGGCGGTTTCTCAAAATGGTATGGACTGGAAAATCACAGGATACATAGAGCCTGACCCAGATACACCAGCCACACATGTCCCCGAAGCATTACTATTAAAAGAAAACAACAAGAATATGATTTATATCTTTTACTCATGTCAGATAGGAGGAGAACCGCGATACAACTTTCGCTATGACCGTATCCGATATATGTTCCGCGGAATACCCTCTTCCGAAATTCAGAAATATTTGGAGGAGAAATTTTAAATTTTTCCTTTTAAAATTTCTAATGATAAAAAATCTTGATGAAAATAGGATTTTTCTATGCTTGTTTATTAAAAAACAAAAAAAATTTAATACAATTTAGGACTAATAATTTACAATAACAATCCCTAATGTAGTATATTATGATAATTATCTTTGAGAAATGATAAAAAGGGCAAAAAAGGAAAGGATTTAAATCATGCAGAAAGACCTAACTTTTGGAGTCATTGTAGGTAACCGGGGCTTTTTTCCGGATACCCTTGCAAAAGAAGGACATTCAGAAATAAAAAAACTTTTGAAAAAATTAGGATATGGAGTCGTTATATTAGGTGAAGAGGATACAAAGTATGGAGCGGTAGAAACATGGGAAGATGCCAAGAAATGTGCCGATTTGTTTTCCAAGCACCGCGATAAAATTGATGGTATCATAGTAACACTTCCAAACTTCGGCGATGAACGAGCGGTTGCGGATACGCTCCGTTTAGCCAATCTTCAAGTGCCTGTTCTTATACAAGCAGAACCGGATGACCCTAATGCGATGGGAATTGACCGACGGAGGGATTCGTTCTGCGGAAAGATTAGCGTCTGTGCCAATTTGAATCAATATCGGATTCCTTTTACCTTGACAACCTTCCATACAGAATCACTCAAATCAGAAGAGTTTGCTTTAGACCTACAATTTTTTGCGGGAACTTGTCGCGTAATTCGGGGACTAAAACACGCACGGATTGGTTCTATGGGGGCGAGACCCTCTGCTTTCAACACGGTACGGTATAGTGAAAAATTACTTGAAAATTACGGAATTACTGTAGAAACAATAGACCTTTCAGAGGTATTGGGACCGGCAGAAAAAATCTCCACAGAGGATAAGGAGTTTAAAAATAAATGTAAAGAAATCACAGAGTACATCTCCATCAAATCAACACCTGTAAATGCAATTGAGCGTATGGCACGGTTTGCAATGGTAACGGAACGCTGGATACAAGAAAAAGAACTTGATGCGATTGCTATTCAATGCTGGACTGCTTTGGAAACTTATTTTGGTGTGGTTCCTTGTACTTGTATGAGTATGTTGAGTGAAAAACTTATTCCGAGTGCATGCGAAGTAGATGTTTGTGGGGCAGTTTCTATGTATTCATTAACCTTGGCTTCCCAACGACCCAGTGCCCTTTTAGATTGGAACAATAATTACAAAAACAACCCTGATAGTTGTGTGATGTTCCACTGTTCCAACTTACCAAAATCTTTCTTCAAAAAACCGGAAATGGATTATCAAGCGATAATTGCAGGCTCGGTAGGAAAAGAAAATACTTATGGCACCGTAACAGGACAAATTGTATCGGCCCCTATCACTTTCGTTCGGATGGGAACACGAGAAGAACTCGGCGAAATACAAGGCTATGTAGGAGAAGGAGTTTTCACAAATGACCGTGTAAAATCTTTCGGGGGCTATGGTGTGGCAAGAATACCCAATCTTCAATCCTTACTCCATTTCATTTGTATCAACGGTTTTGAACATCATGTAGCGGTTACTCTGGATAAGGTCGCACAGAGTGTTTACGATGCATGGGAAAAATATTTAGGTTGGGATGTTTATTACCATACGAGTTAATTAAAGGTATGTATTCTTACCCCTATTATCAGAGGAAAATGCAAGTATGTCAAAAGAATTTAGCCAACTAAAAAGAAACTTATCTCGACAATCTCCACTTATTATCTTTGCAATTCTTTGTATCATTCTTGCCGTTATTTCCCCTGACTTCCGCAAATACGAAAATTTAATCAGCGTGGCATATCGCACATCAGTTATAGGTATTCTTTGTGTAGGCGAGTTATTGGTTATTCTAACTGCTGGGATTGACCTATCTGTAGGGAGCGTTGCCGCTTTTGCAAGCATGAGTGCTTGTCTAATTATGAAATACCTTCATCAAGCACAATATCCAGGATACTTAGTGATTACCATTGGAATGATAATTGGAATTGGTTGTGGGGCCCTCGCAGGTCTAATAAACGGACTGCTGATAACCCGAGGGAAAATCCCGCCTTTCATTGCCACCTTAGGCATGATGATGGGCGCCCGAGGTGTAACTCTCGTCATCAGCGGTGCACAAACCATTTTTGGACTGCCCGCCAGTTTCTCCTGGTTAGGAGGAACCGTATATTGGTGGATACCGGTTTCCATCACCGGCGGACTGGCTCTCATTTTTGCATTTGTATTAAACATGACCCGATTCGGCAGAGCCCTTTATGCTATTGGCGGAAACATAACTGCTACAAGACTTTCCGGTATCCGTGTCGACCTCGTCCGAACTATTGCTTACATCCTATGCGGTGCTATGGCCGGATTAGCAGGACTTGTCCTTGCCTCTCGCACCAGTGTGGCTGACCCAAAAGCGGCAGAGACTTATGAATTAGATGCTATTGCCGCCTGTGTTATCGGTGGTGCCAGTCTTATGGGTGGTGAAGGAGGGGCTATCTCTGCGATTGCAGGGGCTCTGATTATAATGGTGCTACGCAATTTCTGCAATATTGAAAATATAAATGCGTATTGGCAACAAGTATTCGTTGGGGCTCTCCTCGTTATTCTTGTATTTTACGATAGCCTCCGCAAACGATTGTCCGGAACCATACAGAATTAAAGAGGAAATTCCTATATTTGATGTGAACTCCAAAATTCATTTCCGAAGCAGGAATATATACCCGAGAAGACGATATATCATTTTTGCGATAGTAAACTGCGGGTGATACAAATTAGGAATAGGACTTAATTCGCTTATATCAAACCCTACTATTTTTTTGTGTTGGGACAATATTTCAAAAAACCGATTTATCCATTCCCAACTTAAACCTCCCGGTTCCGGTGTTCCTGTAGCGGGTATGATGCTTGGGTCAAAAACATCGCAATCAAATGTAATATAGACATTCTCATCTAATTCATCTAAAATTTTAGGGATAATTTTATCCCCTTCTTTTTGTATTTTATGGGCGTGGAATGTAGTAATTCGTCCACCAAAATTTTTAATAATAGCCGGTTCTTCTGGTGCCTCGCTCCTAATACCTATCTGAATCAACTTTCCATAGGGGCGGTCTAAAATTCGTGCCATAGCACATGCATGGTTCCACTTGCTTTCTAAATAGGTGTCCCGCATATCGCTGTGAGCATCCATCTGGATTATCGTGAGGGGTTTGTATTTTTCTATATGGGCATAAACCGCACCTACAATACTTGAATGCTCCCCACCGATTGTAATGACAAATTTACCTTTGTCCAGCCATTCGTTTGTTTTTCGCTCTAATATCTCCGATAGCTTTTCACCGGATTGTGTTCTTTCTTTTAGGGGTGTTAAGGTGGCAATGCCCCCACATTGTTTGTAAATTTCAAAACCTAAAACAGAGTCATACAATTCCACTTCATGTGAGGCTTCTATGATGGCTTCTGGACCCTTTTTTGACCCTTTACCAAAGGTGGATGTGCGTTCAAAAGGGACAGGCAGAACAATAACTTTTGCCGTATCCGGATGAGAAAAGTCCTCCGAAAGGGCTAAAAAGTTTTCTTTCTCATCCATATATTTTCTTTTTTTACTCATCCCGTTATTTCCCTCAGCAAGATTTATCTAATTCTTCAAAGATACACTTCATAAGGAACGGCAAAACGATTGTCGCATCCGCAAGAACTTCCGCATACATCCCTCCTTCTTCAATCGGAACAAATTTGCCCCAACTCACACCTTCGGAATAGGTGCAACCGGATAAGCCTCCCCAATGCACAGGTTCTGGGCAAATTCTTACACCATATTGAAAACGGGGTTGTTTAATCTCTACACCTAAACGAACCGAAGTAATATCATAATACGGACCGACTTGCTGGGCCCAATTTCGTGGAACACCCCCTCCGATGGTAAGAATACCCAACCGATTTGCTTTTCCTATGAATCGAGCATAATGTTGCAAATCCAAAAAGGGATTGTAATTAGGAACCGCCTGGAATAACTCCTCCGGGTCCCATTTTTTGTCCTTTTTTTGTACCTGCTTTATAGCATGCTTCATTGCCCATGTAGAAAAATCTAATCCCATTTCACTATCTGTAAACGCAGGAATATAGACAGGCACATTCTTTTTGTATGCACTTCTCAAAATACCCGGTCCGTGGTTCAGTCGTTCCAATTCTTCACCGATGGCACGACAGAAACGATACGAACACCATACCCCATCTTCGGGTATAACTTCATCAAGAACCTTTCCTACAACTTCGCATACATCGTTCAGATTCGCTTCCATCTCTAAAGTATCATAGACACGATTATATCCCTTTTCAAAAAGTTCCTTGTCATCAATATTAGGATTCACTGCATAATGAGTCAAACCAATACTCTCGGTTACACCATGGGCTATCAACGCACCCGTTGCTATAACCGCTTGAACCAAACCACGGTCTATCATTTCACAAATCATCAATCCTTGTTTTGCAACAGTCATTGCCCCGGAAAGAGTCAAAACAACGGAGCACTCTTCATCTTGAAACATGTTTAATAAAACTTCAAATGCCTCGCCCAAGGTCCGACCTCCAAAAGAAGTTTTTCGCATGGCTTTTATCAAATCTGAGAAATGCGAAACTTTTGAAAGGTCTAAACTTTCAAGAGGCATAAGCCCATCTTGCCGTCCATCATGCAATTCTCGATTCATTATATTGTTCTCCTACAAAACATACCTCTTTTTTTAAAAGTATAAATATTATTCCATCCTCATTTGGATAGGCACACTTCACCCTTGCTTAGATTATATGATATTTCATTCCTTCACAAATGAAGACAAAAACACCTCTACTCTTCACTTGGATGAAAAAACACCTAAGCTCTAAAATATAAATCTTATTGTCCAGCCATTACAAAGGACTCAATTTCGCTAATTGCAGTGGGATTTTTCTCCTGGACGGAAAACCTCGGTAATTCGCGAATAGTTACATCCCCTAAATCTAATTCCTCACGGATGTAACGAAACACGATACGAGGGTCTGTTTTCCCGCAGGTGAAAATATCCATAGCAATGAGCCCTAAATCCGCATAGGTATGTGCAGAGCAATGGCTCTCGTCCAGCATAACCAAGGCGGCAAATCCGGGGGGTGAATCACTGCCAAACTTGTAACGAACTTGCGAAATTACGGTCGCGCCGGCTCGCTCTGCTGCACGAGCCATCACATTCAACACGAGCTTGTCATTTAAGCATAGGTCGCGCGACACATTCCGACAGTCGATAATAAGATGCATGCCCTTGTGCAATTCATAAACCCTCCTATAGGGTTAATGGTTTAGTTGGTACCGCGTTGCCGCCTTACGCTGGTCGCCTCACTAAGGAGCTTAGGGCTTGGGGTCGGCTTGTGTCGCCTCCATACCACACAGAGATATGCAGGCAAAAAATAAATTTTAAATTGTATGAATGTTACAAAATTTAATACGAAAAATCAAATCAAAAGTTACAAAAAATTTTTATTTTTCTAAAATATTTTTCTACCTCATTATTAGGCTCAATTCATGAGGGTTTTGTATATATGTTATATATATAGCCCGCAGTGAAAAAAATAAAAAAAAAGAAATATATTTATATTATTTTGAAAAAAACAATCAAAAAATAAAAAAATTCAGCATCACCGCAACAATTCTTGCTTCTCATTTTCTTTTAGCGATTTTATCTTAAATCCGAAATCATTATACTTTCTACGAACTTTGTTTTCACTCTCATCTCGAACCTCTTTTGCTTCTTTATAATTCGATAAAAGAAAATCTATTATATCCAAATGTATTTTGCCTTTTTTACCAGGATAATTCGCAGTCTCCAATAATATTTTAGCAATTTCATTTTGTCCCATAGATCTACGATACGGTCGGTTCTCTGTAAGTGCAGTAAATATATCTCCAACAGAAATTAATAAGGTACAATTCGAAATTTGTTCTCCTTTTAATCCAAAGGGATAACCAGAACCATCCAATCGCTCGTGATGTAGGGGAGCATACATTAATTCCGGATATGAGTCATACAATAGTTCTAACGCAACATGGGAGTAATAGGCGTGCGAACGCATAATATCCTGAATACTTTGTTGGTCTAATCTCATTTTTTGTGCGATTTTTTGTGATAGAAATGCAACCTGTGCATGATGAGCAGATAAATTCGGATTAGATTGTGCAACCATTCTACTCAGTGATAATACTATTTTTATAAAAGTATCTTTTATCATCTTCAAGTATTTTTATTTCAAAAGCATTTTAAAAAAATTATACTCCGTAAATTAGAGATTAAATTAGATATATATTATTATTATAACATAATATAATAAATTTATCCCGAATATTTGGCAAAAAAACAATTATTTTTAGTCCAAAAAACTAACATAATATTGACACAAATTCTATTTTACCGGTGTCTACCTTTTAATCATATATAATTTTTATTAAAATAATATTCAAACTACTTTTGGAGGTATTTCTAATGAAAAACGGTGAAATTACGCGAAGGGTGTTTCTTACTGTGGCCACCTGCACAGCTATGGGTGCTACTTTTGCACAACAAAAATCCAATACTGCAAAAGTAGTTCCTCGTAAACTTTCACCGAATGAAAAATTAAATCTCGCGGGAATCGGTATCGGAGGGAAAGGCAGAGAAGACATCCTTTCCTGCTCGCGGGAAAATATTGTTGCCTTGTGCGATGTGGACCTTGATTATGCCCGTGAAACTATAAAAAAGGTCCCTCAGGCGAAAGTCTATCAGGACTATCGCAAAATGTTCGATGAAATAGGCAAAGAAATCGACGCGGTTACAATCTCAACCCCAGACCACTCTCACGCAACAATTGCATATACAGCCATGACATTAGGTAAGCATGTTTATGTCCAAAAACCCATGACCCACACCGTAGTCGAAGCAAAACTCCTCCGCAAGACGGCTCAAGAAATGAAAGTCGCGACACAAATGGGGAATCAAGGGCACTCAGGCATTGGAGCCCGTGAAGTATGTGAAATAATTTGGACGGGAGCTATTGGACAGGTCAAAGAAGCACATATCTGGACAGACCGCCCCCGGGGTGGCTGGGGACAGGGAACACCTAATCCATTACCTGAAGAAACCGTTCCTCCATCAATGGATTGGAATTTGTGGATAGGTCCTGCTCCTATGCGTCCTTATAACCGTGGTTATGCTCCTCATAACTGGCGGGGATGGTATGACTTTGGTTGTGGTGCTCTCGGCGATATGGGATGCCACATCATGGACCCCGTATTCTGGGCTCTTAAATTAGACAAAGCCAAAGAAGTTACCATTGAAATCGTTCAAATTGAAGGACATAACACACAAACATATCCTATACAGTCCGTAGTAAAATATCATTTCTCGGAACGGGAAAATATGGGTCCTGTCGATGTTTACTGGTATGATAAGGGAAATAAACCAAAGAGACCGGAAGGTATTCCGGCAGAAGAATCCATTGGCGATGGAGATAATGGTTCTCTATTTATAGGCACAGATGGAGTCCTCACAGCAGGAGAATACGGTGGTAAAGCAAGGTTACTTCCTGAAGCACGCATGAAAGATTATAAAAAACCCGACCCCATTATCCCTCGTATTAGTGGTTCAAATCATTATCGGAATTGGCTTGAAGCATGCAAAGGTGGAGAACCTGCATGTTCCAACTTTGATTATGCGGCCCCTCTTACAGAAGTCGTATTATTGGGTTGCATTGCACAACGATTGAATCGGAAAATCGTTTATAACACGGCTGAAGGAAAATTTATAGGAGATGATGAAGCAAATACTTTGTTGACAAAACCCTATAGAGAAGGGTGGAAAATTCCTGTCTAACAATCCCCGGGGATGGGGATTTTATCTATAAATCCTGCGGTATATTTGAAAACTCAAATATACCGCTTTTTTATTCGGAGGGTTGCGTTTTTATTGTCGATTTGGTAAAAAGAATAAGGATACAACCCAGAAGTAACACAGAGGTCCCTATCCACTGAATCGCATTTAAATGCTCATCCTTCCACAATGCTAATGCAAAAAAATGAGTTAATAAGGGATTTAGCGTAAGTAGCGTATTACAAAAAGCCGACCCCAAATACCATTGGGCATAATGGAATGAGGAATGGGCTATTGCAATAGGGAGGATCCCTGAGAAAATAGCAATGAAATGGGTTGATGCATTTGCCTGAAGAATTTTTTCAAGTTCACCCCAAAAATAGCCTAATACCAGAAGACCTATAGTAGTGTAGATTGAGATAACTCCAAACATGGGGATAGGATGAAGTTCTCTTTCTACGGTATATTTCCCGTAAACGCAATAAAACCCCCATAAAATAGCCGACAAAAATAGGGACAAAACCGCACGATATAAATAAGGCAATTCGGTAACAGAAGAGGGTTTATAAATTAGAAGAAGCGAACCTATAATCCCTAATAACGAACCTATTATAAATTGGGGCCGTTTGATTAACGAGCGTTCTTCTGAAAAAACTATGAAAGAAAAGAAAGCAACTATTGGTATTTGTATTTTAACTAAAATTTGCCCCAGACTCGCGGTCGAATAGTATATCCCAATAGTCCAGGTAGCTTGCATGATGATGTTGCTGAGCGACAGAATTAAAGTAGGAACGGGTTTTAAGAAGGCCGTTTTAAGAGAGTTCTTGTGAAACATTAGACAATAAGGGATAAGAAAAAGGACGGCACCAATATATCGAATCCCTGATTGAGTAAATGGGTCATAAGCATTTTGGAGATAACGAATAAATATAGGAGATAAAGACCACCCTAATATGGAAAGCGAAAGAGCCACACTTGCTTTCTGTTTTTGAGACATAAAACTCCTACATTTAATTAAGAATTAGCCCCCTTTTAATAAATAAGCATTAACAAATATATCTATATCTTTGCCACATAATCCGCTATCACATCACCAATCTTCGTTGTTGACCAACCGGACTCTTTTATCTCTTTAGCCGACAAACCGGGCAACGCTTTAGATTCAAAGAATCGAATTACCGCTTGTTCCAAAATCTCCGCTCCTTTGGTTTCGCCAATATGGTCTAATAGCATCTGACCTGCTAATATACAAGCAAGAGGATTAATAATATTCATGCCTGTGTATTTGGGTGCACTTCCACCTATCGGTTCAAACATCGAAACACCTTCAGGATTTATATTACCCCCTGCAGCAACCCCCATACCACCCTGTATCATAGCCCCCAAATCAGTAATAATATCGCCAAACATGTTATCCGTTACAATCACATCAAACCATTCTGGATTTTTGACCATCCACATTGTCGTTGCGTCCACATGAGCATAATCTCTTGTAATATCTGGATAATCTTTCTCGCCCATCTCATGGAATGCTCGCTCCCACAAATCAAAAACAAAGGTCAATACATTGGTCTTCCCAACCAGCGTTAATTTCTTGTCCTTATTTCTTTTCCGTGCTAATTCAAAGGCATACTTCAAACAGCGGTCTACTTCAAAGCGTGTATAGACCATTTCCTGAATGGCTACCTCATGAGGCGTTCCTTTCTTCTGAAAGCCACCACAACCCGTGTAAAGTCCTCCTGAATTTTCACGAACAACGACAAAATCAATCTCTTTGGGTCCTTTGTCCTTTATGGGAGTATAAACATTAGGATATAACTTTACAGGTCGAAGATTGATATATTGGTCCAACTCGAAACGCAAGCGTAGCAAAATCCCCTTTTCCAATATTCCCGGTTTGACATCCGGATGGCCAATAGCTCCCAGGTAAATCACATCAAATTTCTTTAACTCATCCACCGCAGAATCCGGAAGTACTTCTCCTGTTTTTAAATACCTATCACCACCAAAATCATATTCCACTGTATCTATAGTAAATCCTAATTTCTGAGCCACCGCATTCAATACTTTTACACCTTCTCTCAGAACTTCGGGACCTGTTCCATCACCTGGTAATAAAGCTATACGATAATTTGCCATAAGAGATTCTCCCATAGGTTAAGATTTTAAACATAAAACTCAATAAAATCAATGATTGTAAAAATTTTAAGCCTTTATTATAGCAAAAATAAAAAGAGAAAAACACCTTAATGAAAATCTATAGAGAATAATATTGTACAAATAATTAAATAAGTTGAATTTTTTTATTTAATTTTGTGTTAACATATAATATATAAAAAGGTAATTTTATTAATGGAAGAACATCTAAATGAAATAGATGGAGAGATGCATTCTTCAAAAAATTTTTTCTCCGTCCCTATTTCCTTATTTCAGATAGACAAAATTGTAGACTTCGATTTGTATTTACGGATAAAAGACAAAGAACCCGTTCTATATAGAGCAAAAAGTTTACCTATTTATGAAAACGATATATCTCGATTGAAAGAACGGGGAATTGAAACCTTATATGTCCATTCTGATAATAAGAGAGAGTATAAACGCTATTTAGAAACGCATCTGAAAAACATCCTTTCCGACAAAAATGTCCCTGTTCAGAAACGAACAGATATTTTATATACAGTTACAACACAAGCGGTAAAGGAAATGCTGGAGGACACTCGTTCCGGGGAACTTTTACCGCGTTCTCGGAACTTAGTGGAAACTACATTAGATTTTATATTCCACGAACCTACTGCTTTTCAATGTATGTTAAAAGTTACTAACTTTGATTACTATACTCATACTCATTCTGTTAATGTAGGTATTTTTAGTGTCTTTCTTGCAAAAGAAATTAATTTTTTGGAGGAAGAATTACTCCGTTTTGGTATGGCCTCACTATTACATGACATTGGAAAATGTCGCGTAGACCCCAAAATCGTCAATTTTCCCGGAAAATTATCCGAAGAGCAGTTTGAACAAATGAAAAAACATCCTGAGTATGGTTATGAAATACTAACTCAAGAACATGGACTAAAAGATACACTTCAATTGGATGTTGTCCGTCATCATCATGAAAAACTCACGGGAAATGGATATCCGGATAAATTGAGGGGGAACGAAATTAGTATATATGCACGAGTATCTGCAATTGTAGATATTTTCGATGCATTAACCACTCGACGAAGTTATAAAAACGCCTTTTCTTCCTTTGATGCATTTAAACTAATGAAAGACAAAATGAGTGATGAACTGGACCAAGAAATATTTAAAAAGTTTGTTCTTTTAATGAGCGTAAAAAAGCAACCTTTCTCCCCCTCATAGTAAAAATATACGATTCATTCGTTGCTTTGTTAAGTATGTTGAACGAAAAACGAATTTATTATTACAAGTTTTAAGTAATTATTTTATAAACTTTGAACGCACATCACCGGCTACACGCGTAAAAACGCCCAATGAACGACAGGTGGCCACCAGTTCTGCTAATACATCTCCATAGCCAATCACAATATGATTCGACATGTGCGACGCCATCAATTGATCACGGTCATAGCCCGGAATATGTACATTAGCAATGGGCCACTGCGGTGTAGTCTTATTTAATCTATCTTGCAATTCCTCTTTCGGCACTTCGACAACTTCGCCAACACCACAATCCATTCCTAATTTTCCACCTGCCTCATAAGCACGTGCCCATGTAATAACACCCGGTTTGGATACCCCGGAGCATGTTCCTCCTCCTAATGGGAAATACATCGGCGGTTGACGGTATACCTTTGTATTCTTCCAACCACCGAAATGCGCCGGCGGAGCACCTCCTGAAATTAAAAATACCCAGAGGAATTTCCCTTCAAACTCCCTGCCCCAACGAACATCATGCAGGGTAGTCTCTGGGGGCCTCTTCTTCTTCATGTAAATTTCTGAAAGCAACAATTGAGGTATCCCGGCTCCCATGTCTCCCTCATTGAAATGAACTATGGGCTGACCGTCACGAATTATCTTCTTCGTTTCGGGATCCTTTACCGGTGGACGGTCGGAATTGTTTAACATCCCTTCCACCAAATCCGAAGCCGGACAACAACGCACCAATCCATATTGATAAGGAATTCCAATGGCACTTAATCCATATCTTGCAACCATACGAACCGCTGAACTATACATCTTCATCTGCGAAAGAACCTGGTCATATACCAAATCGGTAAATTTATTCGTGCCCCAATCGAACCATGTCCCTTTTTTCACTAACCAATCCAGATGTTTTTGGGCTTCTTCATCGCTCACAAGGTTCATTTCGGCTAATAAATCCGACTGATTTAAATACTCAATGGGCAAACCAATGGCCCCTAACTTCGCCGGGTCCATTACTGCATTCAACATCCCCATACACCCCGGGTCAAACTGCCCCATTATTCGCCGATTCCGCAAAATATCTTCCGCTAACTTCTTTCCAAACTGTTCAGCCGATTGAGGTAGATTTAGTTTCCCTGCATCTGTTAGATGGCTCATATCATGAATAACTTTACCTGTATCTAACCATTCCTTCAATTTTTTCATGAAGATAGGGTCATCCGAAAAAGTCTCACTCCACAAACGCGAATGAGCCACATTTAATCGGTCTAAGGTTGCCGAATGATTAAGTAAAGCCACTAAACCCGGCCAGGTCCCGTCAAAGTTTGCTAAAAGAAGCACAGGTCCACGATGTGTCTGTAAAGGACCCGCTACATGATGAGAATACGCCCAGATATTCAAGACCACAATAACAGGAGCCTCTGAATCGATTTGTGAAAATACTTGAACCCCCTCACACTGTTTTGTAATAAAACCATGTCTCTTTTTTGAATCATATTTTGGTAAAACTTGAGTATTATACCCTAATTGCTTCAATGCTTTTTGTAGTAACTGAAGTGTTTTCTCTTGCATAGGCCAACCTACACGACAAGCAGTATCACGAAAATCTCCATTATTTACCAGATATACAACTTTATTTTTAGATGTAGCCATATCTTAACTCCTTATCGTTCCATGTTTATAACATAACATCATCTTATCATGAATTGAATTTCACTTTAAAAAATTCATTAACGGATAGGAACTTCTCGGTTCTTTTTTGAAGACTCATATAAGGCCTCTATAATCTTTTGAACCTGCAATGACTGTTCCGGTTGGACAATAACGGGCTTATCTTCCTCAATGCACTCTGTAAAATGTCTTATTTCTTTACGATGCCCATCTTCTTTCGATAACCAATCCCATGTATATCTCGTGAGTGAAGAATGGTCTGCTGAATAGATCCCCGGCGGATGTGTAGTCAATCCAGCCTTATCGCCTAAAACTGTAACATTATAGACTTCTTCAGGAATGTTCGCCGCCCAAGAGAAACTTATCTGCATGGTCATATCATTTTCAAAGCGAACCAATCCCGTTGCATAATCTTCAACATCAAATTCTCTCACATTATACGGGACACCCCAATCCGCATTGAACAGGTCCGGTCTATCCCCGAACATCCGATATACTTTTGCAGAGGCCGATATAGGCCTTGGACATCCCATTAGCCAAAAACACAAATCCATCATATGTACCCCTATGTCAATTAAAGGTCCTCCTCGCGATTCTTTTGCAATATGAAATCGGCCCCAACCGGGGATACCCCGTTTGCGAAGCCATTTGGCCTCTGCTGTATATACTTTTCCCAAAACACCCTTATCTACCATCTCCTTCAACTTCTCCGCTCCGGCTTCAAACCGCATATGTTGAGCCACCATCAATTTCCTTTTTTTCTTTTTTGCGGTTTCAACCATCTTTTTCGCTTCCGCAGTATTCATTGCTATAGGTTTCTCTACCAAAACATGAGCCCCTGCATTCAAAGCCGATAAAGTCATCGGAGCATGAAGACGATTCTGAGTACACACATCTATGATATCGAACCTGGCCTTTTTGAGCATATCGATATAGTCTGTATAGACCTCCGCCTGTTTACATAACTTCGCTTCACTTTCGGGTCGTTCCCGTATTGCATCACACAAACCCGAAATGATTACACGATCTTCTTCCTCCAATTCACGCCAGTAAGGAAGATGTCGTTCCTGGGCTATCGCTCCACAACCAATAATACCTACTTTTAATGGCTCTCTTTTCATGGGCATACAACATTCCTTTTCTTCTGTTGATTATTGAAAACAATTACATAAAAAGAATGGAAAGAATAATAAAAAATATCATTGAAAAATTACAAAAAGAGCCCTCCCTCTCTTCAACCCTTTTTATATAATGCTATCCTTATCTCCTCAATATGCCACCTCTCTGCTGACTTAATTTAATTCCCGCCAGCATCATTTTTAATTCATCCGGATTGTCCGAATTCCACATAGCGTCTTCTTCTTTGATCAGTTTACGACGAATAAGGTCTTCTAAACTCATATTGAAGGTCTGCATCCCTTCCTCCGCCCCATTTGTAATAGCCAACGGAATCTGTTTCACATTGTTCTCTCGAATTAATTGTGCTATCGCCGGATTATTCAACATAACCTCGACTGCAGGGACACGCCCCCGTCCATCAATTGAGGGAACAAGTCTCTGAGAAACACATGCCTTTAATTGTAGGGCAATTTGATTCCTCACCTGGTCATGCATATTTGAAGGGAACATATCCAATATACGGTCAATAGTCAACATCGCATTCGTAGTGTGTAGTGTAGTAAAGACCAGATGCCCTGTTTCTGCTGCAGAAATAGCCGCCTGAAAGGACTCCCCATCACGCATTTCACCAATGAGTATTACATCCGGATCCTCACGCATTGCCGCACGAAGCGCTATATGGAAATCCCTCGTATCAATGAGCACCTCCCGCTGATTTACGATACTTTTCTTATTTGTGTATAGGAACTCTATCGGATCTTCTAAGGTAATAATATGCAACCTTTTCCGCTCATTGATGTAATCAATAATTGATGCAAGTGTGGTAGATTTACCACTTCCTGTTGTACCTGTAATTAGAACCAACCCTCTCGGGTAATTAGCTATCTTTTCCATAACCGGTGGTAAATTTAAGGAAGCGAAATCTAAAATTTTGCCCTTTACATGCCTCATAACAATACTTATCGACCCTCGCTGCCTCATTAAATTTACTCGAAACCGACCCAATCCAGAAACACTATATGCTAAATCGAAATCACCGGTTTCATAAAATGTCTCTTTCTGTTTCGGTTTAAGCATTTCCTCAACAAAACTTTCTGTATCCGCAGGAGATAAAGGGTCTGCCTGAATAAATCGTATCTCACCGTCAATTCGAACTGCGGGAGGACTACCTACGGTTAAATGGACATCCGACGCACCTACCTTAATAGCATACCCTAAAATTTTTAATAGTTCAGGCATATATATTTCTTGCTCCTTTGCAAAAGGAAATGGTTCTAAAAAATAATAACCATATAATTAATTATAACATAAACATAATGGAATTTATAATATATAAAACCCGTTTATTTATTTAATGATTAGTTGACCACAAATATGTGTCCTATAAAATAAGGAGAAAAAAAAATATGCCCTGGATTGATGTGACGATTCCATTACAGATTGGTATGACCGTCTGGCCCGGCGACTTAAATTTTAGTTTTGAGCCTGACCGTAGAATTGCGAACGGAGCAAATGCAAATACCTCCTTCTTACATCTTTCTACACACACAGGCACCCATTGCGATGCTCCATGGCACTTTGTAGATAATGGGAAGAAATTAAATGAAGTTGACCCTTCTATATATTTTGGACCCGCACAGGTTATTGAGTGGAAACACGACGAACATATCAACGCAGACAAACTCAAAGATATAGAAATCACCTCCCAGCGAATTTTATTCAAAACTAAAAATTCAAAAGTTCCAACAACTGGCGAATTCCACACCGACTTTCTCGCCTTACTACCCGATTCCGCACAATTATTGGTGGACAAAGGCGTCCGTCTTGTCGGAATTGATTACCTATCCATCGCTCCCTACAAACAATCTCGACCTACTCACGAAATATTACTTAAAAATAATGTTTTCATCGTAGAAGGATTACGATTGGAGAAAATTCCTGAGGGACATTACGATTTTGTAGTGCTTCCCCTCGCTATATACAACGCCGACGGTGCTCCCTGTCGTGCCTTCATAAACCTGCCCTAATAAAAATCACTTTTCCCATCGCTTTATCAAAAATGCACCTATAAAAACTACTAACACGGATATTATGATAACAATCGCTACATAAAGTAGAACACTCTGTCCTTATTCACTGGTTTGTTTTATCGATTTTTCCTGAACTCCCTCATTGCTGGCTATTTTACTTGTATTAGCAGTTGTTTTTTCTTCTTCCCCTTCTGGAAAAACTTGTTTCAATAGTTGAGTAACTCCCGGTCTTTTTTCTTTAATTCTTCAATTAACTCTTCTTTCGTTATATTTCCTGAATCATCAACTTTTAATCCCATTCCCCTCACGGCCATTTTTTCCGTTCATTAACATCGTGCAGAATAGAAGACTAGGGAAAATTTTTTTGATTATTTTTATACTTTTCCATTAATTCTATTATCTTTTCATATAACCCATTTGCTCTATCATACTCTTTCTTCTCTAAATATACATCTGCCATGTTTTTAAAAAAACTCACCAAATCATATGCATCGGAAGAATCCCTTATCTCTCTTCCTTCAAGCCGTTTCCTTATTTCCTCTCCCAATTTCAACACAAAATCTGTTTCCCCTAATTGATTGTAAACATGAACAAGTTGGAAATCAACTTTATCTTGTATCGCTTCCGAATAATAACTCCTGTTCCTTCTTAAATCTTCTAATATCTGCATCGTTTTTATGTTTCTACCTGCTGTGAGGGCAACATTTGCATATTGAAACATAGCAAGAGCATAATCATCCGACTGAGGATTAAATGGATCACTACACTGTGGACCGACAGAACAAGGAATTCCACAAGTTCCTTCCAATTTACAAAGTTCTAGAAGATATATGAGCCAGGAATACCTGTTAAAATAATGTTTCTCCTTTATTTTTATATTCCATACAAATATATAACCACCCCTTATCGTAGCAATTGACTTGTTACTTATTAAATGATTGCCAAAAAGAATTGTTTCAATATAAAAATGCTATCTCCAAAGTTTCTTTATCCCCTACAAACTATAAAAATAGAAAAGTATTTATTATTTCTTCGGTTTTAATATCATTTTCTCTACAGTATGCTGTTCTATCTGCTCCATTGTCATACGCGCTTCTCGATAATTCCCTCTTATAAACATTTCTGCCTGGTCCCGATACCACTTGCTACTCGGCACTCCGGAATTCCCTGTCGGCAGAACCTCAAGCACACGGTCCGGCTGAGCAAAATCGATTAATCGCCGTGTAGAAGGTCCTGCCACCACATTATACTTATACCCCCCCACTACATAAGGCATGTTGTTCACAACATGATACGAACCCGGACAGGGAAAAGGCCCTACATTAAACAATTTCCGGAAAAAAGGAATATAGCCCAAAGGATGATGGAATTCCAATACATGAATACTTCCCCATTTCCAATCTGCAATATCTTTCCCTACCCTTTTAGACAAAACTTTTACCGCCTCCTTAAAAGATCTAAATACAATATCCCCCCTCGTCTCAACATGAGATGTGTTCCGGTCATCCCATAGAAAACAGGTATCATCATGAATCACATACTTAAAAAAACTCCAGCGGTCTGCCACCGTAGAATAAGCACGGAACATGTCCTCTCCCAATTCATCTATAAGCAAATTACGGAAAATCGCATCACAAAAAACAGTAAATATAGAAGCACCAATACTATCCACTGCAAACTGATAATCCCATGAAACAAGCCTTTCAAAGGCTTTTTGTTCCAAGGAACTTAATTCTCCCTTTTTAGAAGTTAATAATTCTGTCATAGTTCTTACTATATCGGCACCCGGCACAGAAAAATGGTCCAATTGCACCTTTCTTAATTCTTCAATCGTCCAATCCGACCGCTTCTCCAAAAGTTCCTCCATCCGCTGGGCTCGGTCAGAGGGCTCCCAATAACCCTGCAATTCCTCCACATCCCCAACCGGCTTCACTGTGGACAGATTATTCGCCGTCACAATATAGCCCCACGGCGGATTGATTAAGTGCGGATTCAACTCAAACGGCACAAAACCTAAAACCTCATCTTGACCGCTCGCTCCATCCAAAACATATTTTGGATTTACATGGTCGGGACGAATCGGAATTTTAGCCCCAACCCACCACGCAAAATTACCCATTTTATCCGTATAAGACACATTAACACCCGGAGAAGTTACAAACGAAACACCCTCTCGAAAAGAATTTATATCTTTCGCATGGCTCATTTTATAAAATGCAAGCAAATCCGTATACGGCACATGTTGCCAGACCCAATACAAAGAAAGTTCAGGACCGACATAATTCATCAAAGTGCGATAAATATCCGTTATCACCACTCCATGCGGTGTGATCCGCCTTTTAAATGTAACAGGCTTACCAAAACGCACCTGGATCGTTTCCGTCTCTTCTACAGCAGGCACCCAATCCCCTTTATATCGAACCCGTAGAGGATCCTCCAGATTAAATATCTCCTGATAAAGGTCATGGTCGTCATTAGCAAACATGGTTAAACCCCATGCAAAATTCATATTCTGCCCCAACAACGGCACAGGTATCAGCGGAAAATAAAACCCATAAAGGTCATAGTCTTCATAAACCAGATGGGCCTGATACCACACAGAAGGCTGTAAAAAGCCAATATGCGGGTCATTCGCAAAAATAGGTTTCCCCGATTGTGTCCTCGAACCGCCCAATACCCATGAATTACTACCCAAATGAATCCCCATAAATTCAACAATATCCTGCCATGTCGAAATAAAATCTTCTAAACACGCTACCGTCTGATGAGACTTTGACTGCTCTAACAAAGCCGCAGATAAACCCCAATTCGAAAGGTCACGCCCCTGAGACTTCAGGTACTCTTCCGCCTCCTCAATCGTTTCCATTATCGTAACGGGCTTCTCCCGATGATAACCACAAGAAAGCACCGAAAAATCTTCATCAGGATATTTTATCTTTAACACAAGATTCATCAAATCATGTCTTAACCCATTCGCAAAAGTAATCGGCATTATCATTGCCGTTGTTAAACAATCCACTTCTGTAAAAGGTTCCGGTTCATACCCTAATATCTTGAATTCCGGCGGTAACGGCTCATTCTCTATAAATGTATTTATCCCCTTCAAAAAGGCTTCAAAAGGTTTCTTTATGGGTGCATATACCTCCCCATATTTCTCCAACATTTCTTCCGCATATTTCTTTAACCGAAATGTCCGCAATATCTTGTCATATTTGACCGCAAACGGTCCAACTAATTCTGAAATTCGCCCCTGTGATAACCGCCGATAAAAATCCATGTGGAAAAGACGGTCCTGGGCCATCACATACCCCAGAGCAAACCAGGCATCCTCTTCACTTTGTGCAAAAATATGTGGCACTCCATTATCATCACGCCGTATCACAAGTTCCGACTGCACATGGGATACAGTTACCGTCCCCGATAAACGCGGAGTATATTCTTTTGTATACTTCATTGAAGGATAAAAACGAAAAAAAACAAGACCCCCTAATAACACACAAAGTAATAAGAAAAAAAACACCAAAAAGAAAGACAAAACCTTTAACACTCTCTTCATTCTAACAACCCTCCATCGGCTTACGGCCAATTTTATAATCTTTTAATATTGAAAAACAATATTACTATTGCAATCCGGATTTCAAATCCTTTCTATAAT
>CAKZKR010000027.1 GCA_937124615.1 uncultured bacterium | reverse complement strand
TCAGTACTTAGTTCTTCAACCCATTTTTTTAACGAGCCCGTAGTAGGGCGTGTATGTTGTTTGACGCCTAATGGGTCCCCCAAGCCCTGTTGACGATTCTCATCTTCTGATTTTCCATAATCAATGGCTTCTACTTCAAATGGGATTTCGAGGAAAGAGCATATCTTTTCAAATTGTTCTTCCGGTTTTTTGACCAAAACTTCATAGCGTATATGAAAGAAATCCACTTCTTTTCGACGCAAGAAATCAGCAATTGCAGGGACATAACGATTCAGAATCGGATTATGTTCATTGGCAACTTTATAATTACCATCAAAGAAGGAATTCGCAAAAGAAGAAAAAGTGGCCAATGGGTGTCGTGTTAGGATAATGTATTTTGCGTCGGGGTATACTTTTGTTATAAACGGTAAGATTAAAGAGTAAGCCGGGGTTTTATCTAAACAAATTTTTTTATTACCACGGGCAATTAGATATTGTCCATATAGAACATCACAGTAAGCCCGACACGCCTTCCAATAGTCATTCTCCTTATTTGGTAACTGTTGAACAAACAGTTTTTGGGCTTCAGCGGATAGAATATGGTCATACGGTGCCTTGTCCACTTTTGCCCAGATACCCAGATGGGCTAATGGTGTCAATATATGCGGTTCCGGACCGCCCTGTATCATGGAATGTGCAGATAGCATTCGTTCTAACATTGTAGTCCCAGAACGGGGTGGACCGATTAAAAATATCATCTTGTATTCCATTGGGAATTTCTCCTGCCATTTGTATAGACTAAAAGTTTACAATATATAACATTCTATTGTCATATTTACGAATAAAGGAATCCTTTCGGATGTTAAAACGACATTTTGTAATGGTATATGTTTTTATCGCTCTCTCCATCATTTTTATGGAAAATATGTATGGGAGAGTAAATGCTACAAAAGAAGAAATTCTTCTTTTCCTGAATCTTCATGTCCCAGAGTTGTTGAGCAAACACCATGTTTCTGGGACTGTAATTGCATGGGTACAAGGGGAGAATGTAGTTTCGAAAGGATATGGCACATTAGGGTATGACCTTGAAGACCCTATGGATGCAGAACAAACACCTGTTTTTGTGGCCTCATTATCAAAACTCTTTACAGCAACAGGCATTATGCAACTGTATGAGCAGGATAAATTATCCCTGGATATCGATGTGAATCAATATTTGAAGGATTTCAAGATTGTATATCCTTATCCGGAACATATAACGATCCATCATCTTTTAACGCATACGGCGGGCTTTGATGACCGCTTTTTGGGAATGGGTGCAAAAACGAAAGAGGAGGTATTACCTTTGGGAATTTACTTAGCGAAAAGACTACCCCCAATAGTTTTCCCTCCCGGAACTGCTATTAGTTATTCCAATCATGGATTTGCATTATTGGGACATATTATTGAAGAAGTTTCTGGTAAAAAATTTAATGATTATATGAAGGAACATTTGTTTGAACCACTTGAAATGATGAGTAGTCGATTTGATGGAACTTGCCCTGAAACATTAAAACTTCCAAAACCGTATTTAGAATATTTAGGTAGAGTGGAAGTTATTAAGATGGATTTTGCTCAAACTCCGCCCGCTTCGAGTCTATGCACTACTGCAGAAGATTTTTCTCATTTTTTGATAGCCATGACAAATGGAGGGAAATACAAAGACCGCTTTATTTTAAAGCCAGATACTGTTCAATTAATGTTAACCCCACGATACAAACTTCACCCCTTATTGCCGGGTTATGCCTGTTGTTGGGAAGAACGATTTATCCATGGGAAGAAAATGCTACAGCATTCAGGGCTAACCTGGGGTTTCAGTAGCCATGTTCTTATTATTCCGGATGAAAACTTTGGTTTATTTGTGTCCATAAACAAGGGAGACCATTCATTTATTAATGAATTAATCTTTAAGATTGTCGAAAGGTTTACTTCCCCAATTTCAAATCTGAAAAATGCCCGCAAAAATCCTTCCTTTGTAGATCCCTCTTTTTATAGCAAGATAGCCGGTTTTTATCGGCACAACCGATACTGTCGGAATGATTATTTTAAATTGGCCACATTTCTGCCGGGAATGGTGCCTGAAATTTTTGTCCGGGGGGATGCTTCTGGACAGATACTCACCATGAAGTATCTTTCTTTCCCGTCCAGCGAATGGAAAGTTGAAGAAATAGGAGATATGTTATGGGGTCGAAAAAATAGAGACGGAAAGATAGCCAGTTCCCCAAGGGTAACCTTTATTAAAGGGTATCAAAAGAAGCCCTATCAATTGGTGATAGGTAATGATGTGTACGAACCTATATATTTCTGGGAGACAAAACTTTTCCAGTATGTTATATTCTTTTCGTGTATTGCAGTTTATTTGATGAATTTTTTAATATTTCTTTATCGTTTATGTGGGGGAGGGGTTCTATCGTTGTTCCAAAATCAAATGGCTAAATTTAATATGAATTACTATCAGATATTGAGTTTGTTTTTTCTCTTATACATTCTTTGTTTTGGAGGGTACTTATTTATGGTTGCAAAACCGCAGGCATTAGGTTATGGAACCCCAATCGGATTATTTATCTTTCTCATACTTCCTTACCCTCTAACATTGTTAACAATTATTACAACAGTGCGATTTGTTTTCTCTTTAGAAAAGTGGGAAATAAAAATGTTTTTTAATCTAATGTCCCTTTTCTCCTGCTATGGATTGTTATTCCTCCTATATTACTGGAACTTTTTAGGGCTACACATAAGTGCCTGGGACACTCTATCATGGTAATAAACAAATTTGATAAATAAAACCGGGGGTATTTGTTAAAGGAACACAATGAGATAATCTATATAGTATATACGATGAAGTAAAAGGGATAGAGAATAGTAGACTTATCTCGGATTGTGGTGGGTAAAGGCCAAATAATAAATTATTTATAGGAAAGGGGCTATGAAAAAAAATAATTTTAAAAAATATGTTATAATTTATTTAAATAGCATCAAGGGTGTGGTTCTTTGAATCAAAGAGAAAGGGCTAAATATGGTAAATGTAAATCAACAGAGAAGGGTAAGTTTTTTAACTCTTAACTTTTTTTGTGTCTTGTTGTTTGGCATATTTCCTTTTTTTGCTTTTTCAGCTCCTATATCTATTTCTACACTTGATGATTTAGCAAAAATAGGAATAGACCCCGGTTATCCATTAAACGCTAATTATATTATGACCGCTAATATCGATGCTTCATCTACAAGATTGCTTCCAGAAGGCTTCAACCCGATAGGAAGTGAAACTCCGGGTGATAAATTTACAGGTACTTTCAATGGCAATGGATATTCTATATCCGGCCTTTATATTAAAAGAGTTTCAGAGAGATGTGTGGGTTTATTCGCGTGTGTTGGGGGAGGAAGTATAAGTAATTTAAAACTTTATGATGTTGAAATATATGGTGAAAGTTCTACAGGAGGTTTAGTAGGCCGTGTAGAGGGTGGTGTGATAGAGAATTGTATTGTTACAGGGGAAGTCTATTCCTCAGCAAATTGTGGTGGACTGATAGGGGCCGTTTATTCTACTACAGCTAAAGATGTATTAATTTCATCTTCCTCCACTTTGGGAAAGATTGAATATAGAGATTATTCTACTTACAAATGGAATTTTGGGGGATTGCTTGGTTTTATTAGTACATCTCCGGGTGGAAATGTTACTGTAGAAAATTGTTTCTCTCGTATGGATCTATACACAAGTATAAATACCATGTATTATCTGGGCGGTTTAATAGGAAGAGCGGAATCAACGCCGACTATTTTAAGAAGTTATTCTACCGGGATAGTTCCATCAGGATTGTCGGGAATAGGGGGATTTATAGGGTATTCTGACCCATCTGTTGTTGTAGATTATTGTGTTTGGGATGTAGAGACCAGTGGACAGTCTACTTCCGGAGGAGGTATTGGGAGGACCACTACAGAAATGAAGGATGAAAATATTTACATCGATATGGGTTGGGATATATCTGCTACTCCATGTGTATCATGTTCCTCAATGTGGTCTATTTACGCCGGAACCACTTATCCATTTTTATGCGATTTATCAGACACAATACCGAATGTAGAATTTGATCCGGTAGCACTTGCTATAAATAAATTGAAGGTTAGAGGTTTCAATTATGTTGTCGTAGAACAATATCATAATACAATCCCTGCTGAGTATGTGATAGACTCCAATCCTGATTTCCCATGTTATTTAGGGAATGGAGATGTTGTCAGCCTTTATGTATCTAAGGGACCCTACCCCCCTATTTATATTTCTACGATATATGAGTTACAACTAATTGGCTCTGATCCTTCATATCCGGAGGATAATGAATATCATTTAGCAAATGATATTGACGCTTCCGTGACGAGGGAATGGAATGGAGGCAAGGGTTTTATCCCTATTGAACGGTTTTCAGGTGTTTTATATGGCAATGGATATAAAATATCTAATTTATATATTTTTGATGACTACTCTGGTGAGCCCACAGGTTTGTTCCGGCGTATTATTAAACCAACAGGTGCTTTGGGAAGGGTTCAGAATCTAATAATAGAGAATGCTAATATAGTAGGTTTTGACTATGTTGGAATTTTAGCGGGTGAAATAAGATCTTCTGCCATGGAAATTATTCCGTCTATAAGAAATATAGCGACAAGTGGGCAAGTTTTTGGTATAAGTCGTGTAGGAGGATTGGCTGGAATTATCTATGGGGGTATATCTGTTTATGACTGTTCTATTCGAGCAAATGTTTTTGCATTTGAAGTAAAAAATAGTTCTAAAGTAAGCCACTACAGAAATTTTGGTGGAGTTTGTGGCTATTGTGAGGGATGTTATATATCTCGTGTGTCATATATCGGTAATATTACATCTGATTATGGAAATAATTTTGGAGGGATATCAGGATATGCAAGTATGGATGCTATGATAGGAGCATCCCCGACCCTTATAAATTGTTATGCACAAGCTAATATCCAAAATACGAATATAACCAGCCAAAATATAGGGGGAATAATTGGCTATGCAGATGTAAACACAGATTTGGAGTATTCCTATTCTGCCTCTGTTTTTAGTAATGTTAACCTTACAACGGGAGGACTTATAGGAAATGGGAATCTGCCCATAACTGTTAGTGGTTCATACTGGGATACAGAAATATCGGGAGTATCCATGTCCTTTGGCGGCGGAACCGGTAAGTCAACGGAGAATATGAAGAAGGAATCGACCTTTGTGGGTTGGGACTTTTTATCGGTTTGGGGTATTGTAGAAGATGTAAGTTATCCTTTACTCAGGTATGACTTAATGGTAATAAAAGATCTAAAAAATTGGTATTATAGAAGTGCAGTTGATTGGCTGTTATTTTATGGGATAACAAATAATATAACATTTAATTGTAGTAATATTGTCCCAGAAAACTATGTAATTTCTCAGTCTGTTTCACCTCGGGAATGGATACCCGTTTTCCAATTAGACCCTGTGGTATTAAATGTTTCTAATGGACTTTGTCCACCTATAATGGTTAATTCTATTGAACAGATTGCACTTATCGGAAATGACTCCGCTTATCCATTGGATGGGTATTATGTCCTTCAAAATGACATAGACGCTTCAGAAACAAGAACATGGAATGGGGGTGCCGGTTTTGACCCTATATGGAATTTCTCGGGTATATTCAAAGGAAATAATTACATATTATCAGATTTGTATATTAATCGTCCTGATGAAGATTATGTGGGACTTTTTGGTTTTGTAGAAGATACAGCAAGAATTTCTAATATTTATATCAAAAATGCCGATATTACCGGGAATGGCGCTGTCGGTATTCTTGCGGGTTCAAATCTGGGTCAGATATATTCTTGCGGTGTTCATGGAACTGTATTTGGAAATGGTAGTTTTGTTGGAGGAATGGTCGGCGATAATGGTGGTTTTGTTCATGAGTCCATTGCAGTGGCTCAGGTAGAAGGAAGGGACAATGTAGGAGGATTTTTTGGGACGATTAGTGATTCATTATTTATGGAGGCAAGTAGGGATAATTATTTCTTGGGAACTGTTTCCGGTACGGCTAATATCGGTGGTTTTGTTGGATACAACCGAAGGAATATATTAAATTGTTATGCGGTACCCAGAATAGAAACAAATAAAGCGACAATTGGTGGGTTCTGTGCTCAAAATGCTAGAGGTGTAATTTCTTCCTCTTACTGGGATCAAGAATATAGCGAGGTGGAAATATCCGATGGAGGAGAAGGAAAAACAACCGCAGAAATGAAGTCAGAAAGCACATTTTTGGGTTGGGACTTTAGTGATATATGGATGATTAACGAAGGTGTAACCTATCCTTTCTTACAGAAAAATAACCACTACTCTATCGGAAACTATATAGGTTCCAATTTTGCTACTGTAAAAACCTCCTTGGAACAATTGGGATTATTTACCGCAAGCACCGAAAGGTGTGATTGGACTTATGGTGCGGGAGTAATTGTTGAGCATACATTTGCCGGTATAGAAATTCCCATCTTTACAAACATAGATTTTGTAGTCTCTTCAGGGTACTGCATCACTGTTCCGGATGTGGTAGGAGATACACTTGAAACTGCAATTAATAAAATAAACACAGCAAATTTAATTGTGGGGCATGTTATTGAAGAATGTAATACCTATCCTCTGGGTGTTGTTTTTGAGCAGTATCCCGTTGGGGGCGAAGTAGTTGTTGAAGGCACACCCGTAGACTTGAAAGTATCATTAGGTCCCTGTCCTGAAGGAGAAGGGGTAGTCGAAGGGACGCCCGAAGGAGAGGGAACAGTAGAAGGAGAGGGGACAATAGAAGGTGAAGGTACGCCTGAGGGTACGCCGGAAGGCACACCGGAAGGAGAAGGAGCGATAGAAGGTACGCCTGAGGGTACGCC
>CAKZKR010000026.1 GCA_937124615.1 uncultured bacterium | reverse complement strand
AAACAAGGGGCTCCTAAATATGTCGTAATCTCTCTTTCCACTACGATATTTTCAGCGAAAAGAGCCGTTTGTCTCATCTTTCCTTTGATTTGTAATAGATATTTATTACCTTCCCATCTTTTCTCTATCGAAATGTCTTCCGCCGGCGTATTGCTGATTCTACCATGTAAACCTTCTCCTGTTAATTCACTCCTTTCACAAGGAGGACCAACATTTGTAACCCCACAGGTAGTTAAAAGCCCACCAAAATAACTCCGTAACCAGCGTATCCCTTCCGCCTCATAATAAAAAGGTGCAACATCCCCCGGAGTTGAACGCCAACCTAATGGGATTCCCTTATATCTTGCATGCGAAATATCCATACATCGGTCTAAATATACACTAAACTCCAAGCCTGAACCGTTGTAGATATACGCAGAACGGGATGGAAACGACTTTCCATCTTGCAGAATAGATGTTATTATACCTGCTATCTGGTCCATTTGCCCTACATATTTTTTTATTTCTTCTCTGGGTAATTCATGCCAACTTGTTCCTTCTTTCTTCCTCTTACTCATATTACTCATAAACTTACTCCCTTACTTATTTCTAAAATCAATTAGAACCTTCAAACAATCTTTACCTTGGGCTACTTCAAACGCCTTTATTATATCCTCAAAATCAAAAACATGGCTAATCATATAACCCACTTTTACTTTCTTTTCAGCCAATCCTTTTATTGCTGGCTCAAATGGACCGCACCGTGAACCTATTATATGAATCTCATCTACAACCACTTTCGACAAATTTATAGGATTCAACTCCTCTGTGGTACTTTTTATAACTAATGTCCCCTTAGGCTTTAACATTTCCAACGCCAACGATTGTGCTTCTGGATTTCCTGTAGCATCTATTACCACATCAATATTCTTACCTTTCCATTGAGACAGTAGGCATGTCTCAATGCCAAGTTTTTGCAAATGAGATAATTTATGTGGATACTTGCCAACACAAACTAATTTCCGAACATGCGGACTTACTATTTGTGAGATAAGTTGCCCCATTCGTCCATCACCCAAAACGACCACACAATCATTAGGGCTAAAATGAACTTGTTCCAAAATCCTATACCCTGCAGCAACAGGCTCCGTAAACACAGCCACTTCATCAGGCATATTGTCTGGCACAATGTAAAGATTTCTTTCAGGTAGCGTAGTGTATTCAGCAAAAACACCTTCTCTCTCATAGATACCGAGTACCGTCCTATTAGGACAATGTCTTGACCTCCCCGCAAAACAAAAAGCACAGTTATAACAAGGACAATTAATTTCACCGACAACCCGCTTCCCAATCCAACTCGTATTATCCCCCTCCACCACTTCTCCAACAAACTCATGCCCCAATACCCCCGTAAATTTCATATACCCCTTGACTATTTCCAAATCCGTCTTACATATCCCCGCCATCCTTATCCTTATTAACACTTCTCCATTTCTCAATTTCGGAATATCTTTATCTTTTACATACAAATTATGTCCATTGAAGAATAGGAACTTCATATTATTGTTAAATTCTTTCTAATTTAATTAGTACCCGTAAAATATAACAAAAATATTCAAAATAATTACAACTTTTATAATTTTGCGAAAATATTTTTTATTACAATGCATTTTTGATATTCATTAAGAAGAAAAAAAATACAAAACTTGTTAAATTAATAAAAAAGTCTATTAAACCCTCCACCCTTTAAATATAAACCACAAACGGTTCTTCAGTATAACTAATATTACCCTTGTTATAATTAGTAAGCAAATAAAAAAATTCTCATGAGATTCAATTCTTTGTGCTTACCTTTTGAGTAACTTTTCGTGCTCGATATTTTCATTGTATTTAATATCTGTTATCTCTAACTTCAGCCAGGTCCAATCACCTTCTCCAAGTTTCCACGTTGCTGTCATTTTAGAAGGAACTTTAATACCTGCAAATGTTTCGTAATCTTCCACCAATAACACCCATTCATATTTTTTAGAAGTAGAATCGTTACCCATATACCTCATTGCGACAAATTTTGTAACATCCCCCCTGGAGTTGAAATAAAATGTTCCACTGCCTTTTGTCCCCATATAATCCATTGTTGCCTTTGCTGTTGTGTCATCTATTTGTTCCCATGTTATATATCGGCTAACAGCCAATGATGGGAACCAAACCATCTCTCCTAAATATCGCTGTATTGTTCCTTCATCAAGTTTTTCACCTCGTTCTTTTACAACATCAATCAGAGAATATATCTTAATTAACATTTCGCCTTTACCTTTCTGAAACTTATCTCTGCCAACGAAATTGAGCACACTATTCATTGATACATCAACTACCCATATAAAAGCGGGAGTCTCTATAGTTGTATATTGTACTGCAGTTGCTCTTATCCAATTTTTCTGGTTAGGTTTCATTTTCATCTCTGCACTTTGTGTTACTTTACCCATATAAATAAATGGTTTACCAATAACACCTGAATTACGAAGCCAATTTTTTACAGGATTCGGTAAGTTGATAATATCACTTTCAGAAATATCCTTTTTATTACATACTTCACTTTGATTCAAAATATGGTTTGTTTCTTTCATTACCATATCTTGAAATCTGTAAGAACCCAAAGAAACCATTGAAACTAACAAGATTACTATATTTGGTAATGTGCCAAACTTGGCGTCTTTCCAAAATAAAATAATAAGTATTTGCGAAAATAAAACACTCATAAATCCTAATAACCAGGAATACTTATTATTTGTTAAAAAAAGTATTCCATAGATTGTAATGAGGAGTACTAAGGTCAACCATAATAAAGAAACCGGTCTGGATATGGGAAGGGTTAACTCTTTAATATCTTTTAGACCAAAACCTTTAACAAAACCCAAAATATGTATAAGAGCGTGGGAAAAAACAACAATTGCATAAATGTATTTCATAATATTATTCTTTCATTACTACTTCATTTACAGGCATTCTAGAAGCAATAACAAGAAAATTTTCTAATACACATCCCAAACTAATATAAAGTTCATGGTTAGCTCTATCAACAACAGGTAGAGACCTTGAAAAATTAGGATAATTAACAATACTCTCTTCACTATTTTCAAATTTCCATTACTGTGGGTTATATCTTGATAGAGATCTAATTGCAGATTCAACTAAGAATTTAAAATTATATTTTTTTTCTTTTATCAAGTTTATTGCTTTCACATTTTTTAATAAATATACAAAACTTCCAAATATATTAGATGTTAATCTATATCTTATTAACTATAATCACAAAAACTTTTATTCTCTTTACAGTTCAACAGATAGTTTTATTATTTCTCCATTTTTTAGATTTCTGTATTGCTAATCTTTTAGCACCTTATCTTAAACCAACAAACAGAAATAAAAATAAACACAATGTTTTATAATCTTACCTTAAGATAAAAATATTCAAATACTTTCTTAAACATTCTATTATTAGAAAAACTTCTGTAAATAAAAATCGTAAAACAGCCTTTAACTGGCGGTGTGTATTTGAAAAAATCCGAACTGATTTTGTGCGCGATTGGCTCGGCGGAATCCCCCCCTCTGCCCGCCTCGCCTTGAAGCGGAAGCGAAAAGGACGATTTCAAGTTTTTCACTGGCGGCAACCCGGAAGGAAAATCATAACTGATTTTCCTCTTTGGCGGCAAATTCTTTTGAAAATAATGTTGTCTGTTCTTGTAGAAATTGTTTTATTCTTTGCTCTGCTAAATCGCAGTATTTTTTATCGACATCATAGGCAACAAATTTTCTGTTGGTTTTTAGTGCTGCTATGCAAATCGTGCCACTTCCAACGAATGGATCAAGTACAACTTCACCTTCAAAAGTGTAAAGCTGAATTAAACGATAAGGCAGCTCAACTGGAAAAGGAGCTGGGTGTCCTACTTTTGAAGCTCGCTCTGCGGCGAATTTCCAAACACTTTTTGTAAATTCTAAAAATTCCTCTTTTGAAATAGTGCTTTTTCTCTTGTGCGGATTTAATCTAGTAAATGTGTCTTTACAAAAAACAAGAATATATTCGTGAATATCCCGCAATACTGGATTATTTGCTTTTAAGTATGTTCCCCAAGCAGTAGAGGGGCTGGCGCTACTGCCTTTGTCCCAAAGGATTTCACCTCTCATTAAAAAGCCAATGCTGTGCATATCCTCTATGATATAGCTATGAAGAGGCAAATAAGGTTTTCTACCCAAATTAGCAACATTTATACACGCTCTACCGCCCGGGACCAACACTCTGTATGTTTCTTTGAATACCCGTTTTAATAATTCCCTATATTCCTTAAGAGATAAATTCTCGTCATATTCTTTGCCGACATTGTAGGGCGGCGAAGTAACCATCAAATGAACGCTATTATCCGGAAGCTCTGACATGGCTTCGCTACTTTTACAAAAAACCTTATTTATGTTTTGAGGGTTAATTTGGTTTTCTACATACTTAACATCTTTCCCATTATTTAACCCCTCATAAAGTTTACTATTATAAAACTTTGACGAATCATGGTTAATTCGCCCCGGCGTTCCGAAAGCGCTAGTTTGTGTTCCGTTTTTTCTTTTGTTGTAAAAGTTTTGATTTTTCATAATGACTTACTCTTTTGATTGACGCAATAGTTCCAAAAACTTCTGCGCTTTCGCTTCGTAAGTAGCTTCTTTATTAGCTATCTCAATAATTTTTCCCAGTTTTTTCCGTGTTTGCATGCTAGAGAAAAATTCTCTTTCTTCTTTCAAAAGATTAATGGTGTTTTTTCTTAATTCTTCATATTCATCAAATCTATAAAACCCTTTGAAAGGCGTTGATTTAATATTTTCTCCGTTATTATCCAGGGGTTTTGGATTTATTGACCAAAACCCCTGGATAATTCCATTTCTTTTTAAGTGGTCTACTTTTTCGTAATAGCTTTTGGTAATAGGTGTATTACCAACGATAATGATCGGAATTTTTGAGGCGGCAAAGCTAGAAACGCGGATATTTACGCTTTTACCGATGGCTTTCAACATTGTATCGGACCGCAAAAGTCCGGGGTTTCCTTGATGAGTTCTGTAATCACCAATACAAACTAAATTTTTAGTTGCCGGAGCAAACTCCCAATTCCAAACCACTGACATTTTGATTTCAATAATCATTAAAATATTTTCTGGTTTTTGTATGACATCTTTTGTTTTACAAATGGCAACATCAGCCGGTGATTGATTGGTTAATCCTATTTCTTCGGCGATTACCCCTTGTACAGCATATCCGCCAATCATTCTTGCCGTTTCGCTGAATAATTCGGTAGATCACTTTTCCGTATAAGAACCAATTAAGGAATTCCTGCTTTGCAATGTTGTTTTTGTGCCATCATAATTTTTGGGCCAATAAGCCAAATACTTTTTATTTTTGGTGATATAAAAAAGTTGTTCTGGTGTTGCGAATTCTAAAGATTTAATAAAGAAGTCTTTTTCTTGATTTTGATTCCAAAGTGTTGGCATAGTTTTATTTTATTAACTCCTCAATACTAACACCAAGGGCTTTAGCTATTTTTGCCATAGTTTGAACACTTGGCCTATTTACTGCTCCACTCTCAACTTTCGTAAGAGTGGTATATTTAATATCTGCCTTTTTGGCTAAATCGTCTTGCGTTAAGCCAAGTTTAGCCCTTAACTTTTTGATATTTTCACTTATAACTTTTCCGCTTGTCATACTAATAAAGTTTTGATGTATAATAGTAAATTAAACTTTTACATCTAATATTATATTAACAAAAAACATGAATTTAATAAAGAAAAATAAAAGCCCACTTCTAGCTCACCAATTCGGGGCAAAGATAAAAAAACCCAATTTTTACCTAAAATCGGCTGGCGAGCCCTCGCAGAGGGCGAGCCATCAAACTCTTTTTCCAACTTGGCGGAGAGAGTGGGATTCGAACCCACGGTGCCGGGTAAACCGGCACAACGGCTTTCGAGGCCGCCGCCTTCAACCACTCGGCCATCTCTCCACAAAAAATATATATTTATAGTATTATAAATCTATAAACTTTTTCAAAATTTCTTTTGAAAACACAGTTCAAAAATAAACAAAGAAATTTCTGTTGCCTTGTTTCAAAATCAAACATATAAGCGGAATTATATTTAAAGTATTGATTTAATTATACTTAAATAGTTGGCATATGTATTGCTTCATTTATTTCAACAATATCAATTATTGAACTAAAACTAAGGAGCATAATTATGACGATAGAAAGATATTTACGACTTATTGCAGGAAGTTTCATATTACTTAGTTTAGCCCTCTCCTATTTTCATCATTCCTATTGGCTGTTTTTCACTACATTTGTCGGGTTAAATCTTTTCCAGTCCGGTATTACAAACTGGTGTCCTATGGTGTGGATACTGGAAAAATTAGGAGTCCCTCATCAAAAATAATTTTTTTTACAATCAAACTTTGATATGATTTTAATTATAAAAAACAAATGAAAAGGGGATAGTTTATGAACCTAGGAATTAAAATGGTTGAATACGCAATAGATCATCCTAAACAAACTATATTTTTGATAGGATTCATTTCAATTATTCTATTATTACTCGCAGGACTGCCCACACTTTTCCCAAAAACATTTAATATGTTAAGCCCATTAAAGGTAGATACAGACCCTGAAAATATGTTAAGTCCACAAGAGGCCGTACGTATCTTCCATAATGATATGAAAAAACAGTTTTCGCTTTATGAAATTATCGTTTTAGGGGTGGTAAATGATAAACATCCTAATGGCGTTTTTAATGCGGAATCTCTCCGTAAAATATATGAACTCACCGAGTTTGCGAAAACTTTGCAGTGGACCTCCCCCACCGACCCACAAAAAATGGATGGCGTCATTGCAAGTGAAATGATAGCCCCCTCTACAGTAGATAATGTGGAACAGGGGGGTATCGGTGAAGTCCGTTTTGAATGGCTTATGTCTGCACCACCTCAAACAGATGAAGAAGCCTTAGAAATAAAGAAAAAAGCAGAAAGACTCCCCTTTTTAAAAGACACTTTGCTCTCAGACGATGGGAAAGCCATTGCTATATATATCCCTATTACAGCAAAAAATCAAAGTTATCGCATTAGCAAAGCGTTGGAAAACAAAATTGCCAATTTATCCGGAAATGAACAATACTTCATTACGGGATTACCTGTTGCCAATGATACTTTTGGAGTTGAGATGTTTGTCCAAATGGCAATTTCCTCACCTCTTGCGATGTTGGTTATATTCCTGCTTATGCTTTTCTTCTTCCGGAAACTGGTTCTTATTCTTTCCCCTCTGATTTTAGCCATGATAACCAGTTTGTGGACCATGGCGTTACTCGTTATTTCAGGAAACACGGTTCATATCATGAGTTCTATGATACCTATTTTTATCATGCCTATCTCCGTTTTGGATTCCATTCACATCCTTTCAGAATTTTTTGAAAAATACAGGTCAGAGAAACCCCGAAAAGAAATACTCATGTCGGTTATGAATACACTATTTATGCCGATGTTATATACTTCCCTAACTACGCTCGCCGGTTTTGCATCCCTCGCTCTTACACCCATTCCACCTGTACAGGTTTTTGGGATTTTCGTTGCAATTGGGGTTGTTTTAGCGTGGATTCTTACCATCACATTTATCCCTGCTTATGCAATGCTTCTCACCGAAAAAAGTTTGAAGAATTTCGGTGCCTCTCGCAGTCAAACCTCTCATAACGAAGAGGAGAACAGCATTTTAGCAAAGATACTTTATAAACTGGGGTCTTTAACATACTCATATCATAAAATTATCTTGTCAGTAACGCTTATCCTGGTTATTTTTGCGATTTATGGAATTTTTCAACTTCAAGTAAATGACAACCCTACAAAATGGTTCAAGTCAACCCATAAAATTCGTATTGCGGACCGTATATTAAATCAGCACTTCGGTGGTACATACATGGCTTACCTGGCTTTAGAATATGATGAGACAAAATTCAACTTTGAGAACTACAAACCCCAATTTACACAAGCACTTATTGAATGGTTAAAGCAAAATGAAATACCCGAAGAAAAGTATAAAGAAATTTACAATTCCACTGTTAACGAATTGGAAAAAATCTATAATTCCAACACTTTAACCGACTTTAAAACACTTCTTCAGTCCTTACGAGACTGGGCATATATTCAAACAGATAATTCGGAAGGTGCCGAACAAGAGATTTGGGACAGTGTAAGTCAATTTATAGGACTGGAAAGTCAAAAATTCGAAATTTTCAAACAGCCTAAAATGCTACGCTATGTAGAGCAAATTCAAGAGGAATTACTACGCACCCAAGTAGTAGGAAAATCAAATTCCATTGCAGATTTAATTAAAACTGTCCACAGGGAGTTATTAGGTGGAGACGAAAAAGAATATCGAATTCCCGACACATCCAGAGCTGTGGCTCAATGCCTTCTTACCTTTGAAAGTAGCCATAGACCCCAAGATATTTATCACTTTACTACTCCAGATTATAAGTCTTCAAGCATCTGGGTCCAATTAAAAAGTGGTGATAATCAAGATATGAATAAAGTTGTTGAACAACTCAATAATTTTATTCAGTCAAATCCTTCACCATTCCCAATTCGTGCCAATTGGTTTGGTTTAACTTATATCAATGTTGTGTGGCAAAAGAAAATGGTTATTGGTATGTTGGAGTCCTTTTTAGGTTCATTTCTTGTTGTTCTTGCTATGATGATCATTTTATTCCGCTCTGGTTTGTGGGGTTTATTAAGTATGATACCCCTTACAGTTACTATCGGTGCCATATACGGGCTCATGGGCTTTATTGGAAAAGATTATGATATGCCTGTTGCGGTGCTTTCTTCTCTGACATTAGGACTTGCAATTGACTATGCAATCCACTTCTTAGCAAGAGGTCGCTCCGCCTACAATGAATTGGGCTCATGGGAAAAAGCCCATCATGTCATATTTGGTGAACCTGCAAGGGCTATTTATCGAAATATTATAGTTATCGCCGTTGGATTTCTTCCCCTGCTCTTAGCCCCCCTTGTTCCTTACATTACTGTTGGGATTTTCATGTTCTCCATTATGCTATTTTCGGGCATCGGCACATTGATTATTCTTCCTGCATTAGCACGGCTTGTGGAACCATTTCTCTTTCCTAAAACCCGTTTTTGTAGCATAACCTGTATGTGTAATACCTGCATTGTAACCGGAATAACTATAACTTTGGCTGTAGCATTAAATTTGTATCAATTCTTAAATATAGGTTGGACAACCTTAAGTTGGATTTCATTGATTGTGATTTTAGTCCTCTCTCTCACATGTTATATCACCTCAAAAAGGAATCAATGTAAACCTTGTATAGAAGAATCTGAAAAACAAAAAATTAACCAATAAAGGAGATAAAACTATGAAACAACTAATTTTCATAACTCTTTTGAGTGCGATTCTCGTCATTCCCTATCAGGGATTCACACAGGATTTAACTGATGTCAATGAAATTGTAAAGAAAGCCAATCACTCTGCATATTATCAGGGTAAGGACGGCAAAGCCCGTGTCAAAATGACAATTAAAGATGCACAGGGTAGAGAAAGAACACGAGAATTAACTATCCTCCGTAAAGATATGGATGATAAGGATGAAGAACAACAATTCTATGTATACTTTCATCAACCGGCCGATGTACGTGATACCGTATTTATGGTTCATAAACATGTTAGCAAAGATGACGACCGCTGGCTTTATTTACCTGCACTGGATGTTGTAAAGAGAATAGCGGCATCGGATGAACGTACAAGTTTTGTTGGCTCCCATTTCTTCTATGAAGATGTATCAGGTAGAGGTATTGAAGAAGATAATCACGAATTATTAGAAACTACTCAAAATTTTTATGTAATTAAAAACATCCCCAAAGACCCAAAAACTGTCGAATTCGATTCATATAAAGTTTATATTCATAAGGGGACTTTTATTCCCGTAAAGGCAGAATTTGAAAAAGGAGGTAAAGTATATCGCACAGCAGAAGCACTTGAAGTAAAGGAAATTCAGGGCTTTCCTACCGTAGTAAAATCAAAAATGACTGATACAAACATTGGAGGTGAAACATTACTTGAATATTCTGATGTCCAATACGATATAAATATACCCGATGATATTTTCACAGAAAGGTATTTAAGAAAAGCACCCCGTGAACTCTTGAAATAAATCTATTTACTTTTTGATTTCATCTTCTGGGATGGGAATCTTGTTCAACAGAATTCCCATCCTTTTTATATATACTTATGTGCAAAAATACAAAAATTCATGCTATTATAAATTCTCTTTATTCAATAAAATTAAACTTTGAAATAATACAAGGAATATTATGGTTCGGACACGAATAGCCCCTTCCCCTTCAGGTTTTTTACATATAGGAACTGCAAAAACGGCTTTATACAACTGGCTCTTCGCCCGTAAAAATAATGGGACTTTCATCTTACGATTAGAAGATACAGATGCAGAGAGAACTGATGAGCAATATGTACATGGAATGTGTGAAGGCTTCAAATGGTTAGGTATTGATTGGGATGAAGGTCCTCCTTTTGGTGATGTTCCCGAAAAAGGAAATTACGGACCTTATCGTCAAAGTCAGAGGAAAGAACTTTACCAGAAAATGGCATATCAACTCTTAGAGCAGGGTAAAGCCTATAAATGTTTCTGCTCAAAAGAAAGTTTGGAATCTTACAAAGATGAAACCGGAAATTTATATTACCCGGGTTTCTGCAGAAATTTAACACCTGATCAAATCATTGAAAAAGGTAATGCTCCTTATGTCATTCGTTTTCGAGTACCTGAAGGCGAAACTATAGTAAACGACCTCATTCAGGGCACTGTTTATTTTAAAAACAGTCAGTACGATGACTTTATCATCCTCCGTGCGAATGGAGACCCTGTTTTCCATCTTGCCGTTGTTGTAGATGACATTACCATGAAAATAACCCATGTTATCCGTGGAGACGACCACTTAACCAACACTCCCCGACATATCATGCTTTTCAATGCATTAGGGGCGTCTCTACCCCATTATGCACATCATCCATTGGTTCATGACGAACAAGGAAGGAAGTTTAGCAAAAGACTACATGGTGCTAATGTGTTAGATTGGCGGGACGATGGTTACCTCCCCGAAGCAATTGTAAATTATGTCGCTCTTTTAGGATGGACATCGGAAGAAGAAAACCGAGAGTTCTTCACTTTACCAGACCTCATTGAACATTTCTCCATAGAACGAATTAATAAATCTGCTGCGCGATTTGATCGCAAAAAATTAGAATGGCTTAATGGCTTGCATATTCGGAACTTGCCTGTAGAAAATCTTAGAGAACGACTCTTACCCATACTCGAAAAGCATGGTTTCAATACATCCGTAAAGACAAAAGATTGGCTTTCTAAACTTGCCCAGATTTGTCAGGAAAAACTTCCAACATTAAATCGAGTTGTATTCCTGGCAGATTTCCTCTTCAAGGATTTTGATATTTATGAAACAGAAGCGGAAGCAAAATTATGGAAATCACCCGAAACAATAATCATCTATTTTAAAAACATTCAGGACAAGTTGTCCACTGTATCTACATGGCAACACGACCTATTAAAAACAGTCTTTGAAAATGCATGCACTGAACTAAATATTAAATTAGGGGCTTTAGTAAACCCTACTCGCCTTGCACTCACAGGAAAATCAATAGGTCCGGGTTTTTTTGAACTCATGGAACTATTAGGTAAAGAAAAAACAATAGAAAGACTTTCCAGAGCAATTGAATACTTACAAAACAAAGGAGGTATAACTCGTGAGTAAATACATCGTCGGAGTTGATCTGGGTGGAACAAATATAAAGTCCGCAATAGTCTCCGAAGAGAAAAAGATAATTGTAAAAACAAGTGTTCCTACCCCTACCCAGGAAGGACCCAAAGCCATTATGGACGCTATGGCAAATGTAGTTTATGATTTAATGAATAAGGAAGGGATAACTACACAAGATATTTTAGCCGTTGGTATAGGGGCCCCGGGGCCTATGAACTGGCAAACAGGAGTTGTGTATAGCCCTCCAAACCTGCCAGGATGGCATAATGTCCCATTGGCAGAAGAGATGAAGAAACGATTAAATGTTCCCTGTTATATCGAAAATGACGCTAATGCAGCATGCTTCGGCGAATATTGGTTAGGAGCAGGTCAAGGTTGTGATTGTATCGCCGTATTAACTTTAGGAACAGGAGTAGGAGGAGGAATTGTAGTATTTAAGAAACTGCTACGCGGAATTGATGGAACGGCAGGAGAATTGGGACATTTAAAAGTCCAGAGAGACGGAAGATTATGCGGTTGTGGGTCAAAAGGCTGTCTGGAAGCATATGCCTCAGTGACAGGCATGGTACGAACGGCCCAGGAAAAAATTGAAAAAGGGCAAAAAACTATCTTAGCTGAAATGTGTAATAATAACATCCATTCTATTACAGGAAAGATGATTTTTCAGGCCGTTGAAAAAGGGGATGCCCTCGCAAAAGAGGTTTTCCACGAAACTGCAATATGGCTCGGCCTGGGAATAGCAAGTATTGTAAATACACTAAATCCAGAGCGTGTTATTCTATGTGGGGGAATGATAGCCGCTGGAGACATATTATTTAACCCTGTTCGCGAAACAGTCTTACAAAATGCTTTTGAAGTACCTGCAAAAAGATGTGAAATTCTCCCAGCAGGTTTAGGTGAAGATAGTGGTGTATTCGGTTGTGCAGGTTGTGCATTAACACGATACTATGATGAGCACAAATGAACTGCCTATGTTCCTTACGGTTACACCTAATCCTTGTATAGACAAAACTATTTTTATACCAAGATTTAAACCAGGAGATAGAATACGCTCCAATAAATACACTCAAATATCCGGGGGGAAAGGAAACAATGTTGCTCGTGTTCTGGTAACATTAGGTTTTCGAGCAGGAGCATTATTATGGGTTGGAGGATATACAGGTAAACAAGTTGTCCAGATGCTAAAAGAAAATGATGGCGTTAAATGTTTCCCCGTCTGGACAGGAACACCTACAAGAACCATTACTACAATTCTTGAAGAATATGTGGGAAGACAAACGGCTTTCTTTGAACCCGGACCCCAAATACCCCTTGATGAATATAATATATTTTTAGACACATTTCAAAGAGTCATTTCCCAGTACAAAATACCTGTTGCTATCCTATCAGGAACTGTTCCAGACCCCAATGTGTCATGCCTATATAAAGATTTAATCAAAATAGCAAATGAAAAAAAAATTAAAGTTATACTCGATACCTACGGAAACGAATTCGCAGAGGGGCTAAAAAATAGACCCTACATGGTTAAACCTAATATTGGAGAACTTTCACAATTCTTAAAAACAAACTTAAAAGATATGCAATCAAAGGTTGAAGCCGTTCAATATCTTCACAATAAACACAAAATATCCTTAGTTGTTTTGTCTATGGGTCCTGATGGGGCATTAATATGTTTTAACAATACACATATACATATAATCCCTCCGAAAATAAAAGAAATCAATCCAGTAGGTTCAGGTGATGCTCTGGTAGCAGGTTTTGCAATTGGTTTATACAAAGGCTTTTCTATTGAAGACATGGGCAGATTGGGTGTCGCATTAGGAACCGCAAATGCTATGATGTGGGATATAGGTAAATTCAATGTAAATGATTTATTAAATATCTATGAAAAAGTAAAAGTTTATAGAATTAATCCCAGCAATAATCGGAAAGCCCAATACAAAGAGCATACACCTCTTCACTTTCTTCTCCCAAAGTTAAAAGATTCTTCTCTGTTGTCAAAATAATTCTCCCTTTCTTTAATATCCCTTTTGGTATAGGTGCATGGTCACGGTAAATATAAGTATTTTTTATTTTCAATTGTTGTTTTTTCAATATATTCAGAAACGATTGGGGACTTCCAATGGCACAAAAGACATCTACTTCTTTCCCTCCAAAGTAGTCCAATGGGAATCTAGATAAAGAATTTATTTTACTCCAGAACAAGGGTTTATGATATGTCCATCGAATCGTCTTTTCTGGATACATCTGTGTAAAAAAATCTTTCAACTTCTCTAACTTCTCTCTCAAAACCTGGTCACAATGGGTTATCCACACTTCCGTCGCTCTGTTTATCGCATCCAGAGGTTCTCTTAAAATTCCAGCAGGAAAAATCAATCCATTTCCCCACGGATTTAGGGCACTTATTAATAATATATTTTCATTTCGACCTAACATCAAATACTGATAGGCATCATCAAGTATCGCTATATCAAAGCCTTTACTTTCAGCCCATTTCACCGCCCTAACACGATTAGAGTCTCTAATTACAGTAACATCACGCAAGCGATACAAAATTAAGGTTAGTTCATCCCCCAAAACTTTATATGCATTATTCAATGCGAACACGGTCTCCTTCATAGGAGAATATTCCCTTCCTGTACCATACTCGCATATACGAATTTCTCCATCGCGATAGATCCCTTCTACAATACCCTGATATTTCTCCGCTCCATACCCCCTACTTATTACACAAATCTTTTTCTTGTTAACACCCATTTCTCTATTTGCTCTTTCTATAACAGCAGGGGTTTTTCCCACACCTCCTATTGTAATACCTCCGAAACTTACTGTATAAATTCTTGGTGAATAAACTCTTCTTTTAGAACGGATCCACATCCCCCATCTTTGAAAATTACTTACACCTTTTAATAAAGGCAATAATACCTGAGGAGGGCCTTTTTCATCATAAAGATATTTTTGAATGTGTATTTTCTTCATATTTACATCATTACAAAAAGGTCCGGAAAGTTTCACTTCCCGGACCTTACAAACAGCAATTGAAGTAAATTAATAATTTGTTCTTCCTTGTGTTCCCACTTTTGATTTTATTTGCTTACTAGCAGGTTCTTTTGGTCTCAGTTCACGACAGGCTTTACCAGCAAGCCACATTTCACTATTTGCCATTTCTGCAAGTTCTTTTTGCAGTTGTGTTTTATAATTTGGATCTCCCAACGCTTTAATAACACGTTTGGCTTCTTCGCCTTCCTTAACTCGTTTATACAACTCCTTGAATACAGGAAGCGTTGCTTTCTTAAATTTAGGTTTCCAATCCAGAGCACCGCGTTGTGCAGTTGCGGAACAGTTTTGATACATCCAATCCATTCCGTTTTCATCAACGAGACGGATAAGACTTTGTGTTAGTTCTTCAACAGTTTCATTAAAAGCCTCACTGGGAGTATGTCCATTTTCACGCAATACCTGATATTGGGCTTCCATTATTCCAGCAAGTGCCCCCATTAAGACACCTCTTTCACCTGTTAAATCACTGTAAACTTCATTCTCGAAAGTAGTCGGGAATAGAAAACCGGAACCAATACCAATACCTATTGCTAAACAGCGTTCCAAGGCTCTGCCCGTATAATCCTGAGCGACAGCATAACTAGAATTTATACCTGCACCACTCAAGAAATTCCTTCGCACAGAGGTGCCGGAACCTTTCGGTGCGACCATTATCACATCCACAAAATCGGGGGGAATTACTTTTGTTAATTTTTTATAAACAATAGAAAAACCATGTGAAAAATATAATGCATCGCCTTTCTTTAAATGTTTCTTTACATCAGGCCAAATTGCCTTTTGTGCCGCGTCCGAAACAAGAAGTTGAATTATCGTCCCGCGTTCACAGGCTTCTTCTATATCAAATAAAGTCTTGCCCGGTTTCCATCCGTCTTTAACGGCTCGGTCCCAATCTGATTTGAATTTTGGGTCCTGACCTATGATTACATTAAAACCATTATCACGAAGATTTAAACTTTGTGCAGGTCCCTGAACTCCATATCCAATTATGGCAATTACTTCGTTCTTCAACACCTTTCTTGCTTTCGCCATTGGGAATTCTTTCCTTGTAATAACTTCTTCAAGTGTCCCACCAAAATCAATACGCATTGAAATACTCCTTCTATAAAAGTTAAAGTTTATTTGGAAATCATATTTTAAATTGCATAATTACCCATCATTATAATATTTTATCGCTTAAACATAACAGATTACAAAAGCAGATATTTATGAACAAACTAATAAACCTGCAAAAACTTTCTGTAACTATAGACATAACACCTTTACGAGGTGAAAAAACAGGTATCGGCAATTATATACATTACACACTTAAATATCTACTAAAAAATCATAGTGACATAAATATAAATGGAATATCATTCGGTCTTCATCAATTTCAAAACGATTCCCTGGAAATAATTCGCAATTTAAGTCACAACCTCCATGTCCCCATTCCTGTTAGAGGATTATATATGTGGTGGAATATTTTCAACTCACCTAAAATTGACATCTTTAAAAAAGATGGTTCAATTCTACATTTCACTAACTATTACTTACCTCCTATTTTTAATAGCAAAACGGTATTAACAATCTATGACTTATCGTTTCTAACAAATCCACAATGGGTCAGTCCAAAAATCATAAAATTATTTGCCCCCACTATACGCACCTCATCACAAAGGGCTTCTCATATTATTACTTGTTCTGAAAAAAGCAAAAAAGATATAGAAGAACTATTAGAAATACCCTCCAATAAAATATCTGTGGCCTATCCAGGTATTGATGATTCCTTTTTTTATCCTATTGACAAAGAAGAATCAAACCGATACATAGAAACACATTATCATATTAAGCCCCCCTTCATATTATTTGTTGGGACAATCGAAGAAAGAAAAAACATATCAGGATTACTAAAAATATATGAAAAGATAAATCGGCAAGTCCCTCATAAACTCGTCTTGATAGGGAAGAAAGGTTTTTGTTCTAATGATATTCTTTTAGAGAAAGATAAAATGGAAATTGCAGACAAAGTTATTTATTTAGATTATATTCAAGAACATAAAGAATTAAGATGGTTTTATAACTCGGCTGATTTGTTTGTTTTCCCAAGCTTTGATGAAGGCTTTGGAATTCCCCCTCTTGAGGCTATGGCTTGTGGTTGTCCTGTAATCGTTTCCAATCAAGGGGCTTTACCCGAAGTTGTTGGTCCGAAAGGAATTACCATACACCCAAAAGATGTAGAAAGCTTTGCTATAGCAATTCTTCAAATATTAACTAATATAAAAATGTTAAACGAAATTAAAAAGGAAAGTTTCTTACAAGCAAAAAATTTTAACTGGTCAAAAACAGCCCAATCACATTATGAAGTATATAAAAAATTAGGAAATTTATGATAAGCATCTTATTAAACGGTTTTCAGATAGGCAATCTAAGTGGGACAGGGAGATATACTGAAGAACTGGTAAAATCCCTTATTAATCTTCCTGAAGATTTACATATTTTTTTACCCGCATCCACACCATTACCTATATCATCCAATAAATTAACGATCCAACACCTACCCAGAAATAAAAATATCACAAGGATCTTTCAACGATATTATTTAAAAAAACATTTTCATAATTCACAACCCGACATTGTACACTACCCCGCAACTTATGGATACAGGTTAGGAAATGTTCCTCATATCACAACTGTTCATGACCTTGCTTTTCTTGAAAATCCAGATTGGTTTCCGTCTCACCATCAATGGTTCTACAACAAAAAAGTAGAAGAGACAATCCAGTTCTCTCAACAAATAATTACTGACTCCCACTTCACCGCCAAAGAAATACAAAAACATTACCCTATATCTATAAATAGTATCGATGTAGTTTATCTTGGGGTTAGTGAAATTTTCAAGCCACAATCTTCTCAACAAATAACAATAATTAAAAACAAGTATCGTCTTCCCCAAAAGTACATATTGTATGCAGGGACATTGGAACCCCGAAAAAACATACCTTCTTTGATTGAGGCATGGTCAAATATTTCCGATAAAATCCATCACGACCTTGTAATCGTAGGTCGAACAGGATGGAAAACACATCTCGTTGAAAAAGCAATACAAAAATCAAAACACAGAAATCGTATTCACAGATTAGGGTATATCGCCGACAAGGATTTACCCGTTATTATTAGTGGTGCCGATGTTTTTGTATATATAAGTTTTTACGAAGGTTTTGGTTTACCTCCTCTTGAAGCAATGAGTTGCGGAACTCCCGTAATTGCTTCAAACTATGGAAGCATTCCAGAAATACTAGAAGATAAAGCTTTATCGGTTGACCCTTATAATATTCAACAAATTTCTGATGCAATATATTGTCTTTGTGAAGACGAAACAAAAAGAAAGATCATGGCTCAAAACGGCATTGCTCATGCACAACATTTCAGATGGGAAAAAACTGCTGAAAATACCCTTGAAGTATATAGAAAATGTTTGCTTTAATGGAGCGTTCCAATGAATATCCTTGCAAAATATTTTTTTATATTCGGTCTTATATTCTTATTCATCAGCGGTATAATCTGGCTGTCGAGTTTTCTACCTTTTAAATGGGGGAAACTCCCGGGTGATATAAATATAGAATGGGATAGAGGAAAATTTTATTTCCCGTTAACAACTTCAATTATTTTAAGTCTGCTACTTACTTTTATTATAAATTTAATTCTACTTGTTTTAAGCCTATTCAACCGCTGAGCATTTTTCCTGATGCTTCTTTTCCAGCATATCTATACTAAATAGGCTTAAATCCGGCAAAACAAGGTCTGCACGAGAAATGTCCTGCTGGGGTCGGTCAGGCCTTGACAAAGCCACACAGAACATTCCCGCTGATTTCGCAGAGTTAATTCCTACAGTAGAATCTTCAAACACTACACATTGTTCAGGCTTTACTTTTAAAATTTCACCCGCCTTTATATATCCTGCTGGATGGGGTTTGCCAGGATAATAATCTTCTTTCCCAAGATATAGAGAGATGTTTTCCTCAATTCCCAATCGATGGATGGCTTCTATGACATCCCTTCTATAAGACCCTGAGACAATAGCACAAATATAGTCTTTAGATAACACTTTTAATAGTTGAATAGAAGAAGGTATTTCTAAAGGTATTTTTTCCGAATGTTTGTAAAAATAAGGATATACTTTTTCAATAAAATTGGGCATTTCGCTTTTAAGCTCGGGATATTGCCTTTCCAGTTCATCATAAATATATTCCCATGGATTCCCATAAACAAGGTCAACAGCATAGTCATAACTCACATTCAAACCTTTATCTAAAAGATATTCATGAATGGAATATACCCAAATAATTTCAGAATCCATTAAAGTCCCATCTAAATCAAAAACAAATGCTTTTATGTCCATATTCTACCTTTCTAAAATCTTCCAACATTTAATATATCTCATAAGGGTCAACATCAATACGAATTATCATTTTACTACTTGTTCTGTTCTTTTGATATTGTTCATTAACATCCCTTGCAATCATATTTATTGTTCTTGTGGCTTTCCCTAATAATGCAAATTGCCAGCGAAACCTTCCTTGAACCCTGCGTATTATAGCAGGAGCAGGACCTAAAAGAATACAATTCTCTTTTTTTAAATCATGTTTTTCTCTGATGTACTGCACAAGATTATACATCATATCTCGAACTTCTTTTTCGTCCTCCGATTCCAGACCAAATTGAATCATACGACTATAAGGTGGATAGCCTACAATCCTACGATTTCTTAACTCATAATCTGCAAACAAATTATAATCATGCGATTGAACGGATTTAATTACATAATGTCCAGGTATAAATGTTTGAATTACCACTTCACCAGGTCTTTCCCTTCTTCCTGAACGCCCCGCAACTTGCATAAGCAATTGGAAAACAAATTCGTTAGAACGGAAATTTGGTATAGACAAACCTATATCAGCATTTAATACCCCCACCAGAGTAACATGCGGATAATCGTGACCTTTAGCTATCATTTGAGTTCCTATAAGAATGTCTATCTTTCGTTCCGCAAATTTTTTCAATATAGAATATCCTCTACTTTTTGCTGATGTAACATCGGTATCTATTCTTGCAATAGAAGCCATAGGGAAATACTGTATTAACAAATCTTCAATTCTCTGTGTTCCCGTTCCTATTAATACTAATGGGGTCGTTCCACATTCAATACACTGAATCGGCCTTAACACTTTATAATTACAGTAATGACACCGAACTGTACCATCATATCGATGAAAATTTAAACTCGTATTGCAATTAGGACATTCTGCAATCCAACCACAAGATGGGCACATAGACACAGGAGCAAATCCTCTACGATTAATTAGTAGAATAATCTGCTCTTTTTTTTCAAGTCTCTCATGTATTTTTTCTCTTAATGATAAAGAGAGAACGGGTTCTCCCGAAGTTTTATCCATTTCTTTCCTTAAGTCGACAATATGTATATTGGGTAAACTGCCTGAAGCGACCCTTTGTGTCAACTTTAATAAATAATATTTCGATGTTTCCGCATGCATAAAACTTTCAAGGGATGGCGTTGCAGAACCTAAAACACAAACGGCAGAATTTATTTGGGCACGCATAATAGCAACATCCCTCGCATGGTATCGAGGAGTTTCTCCCTGCTTGTATGTATGTTCGTGTTCTTCGTCTACAATAATAAGCCCTAACCGCTGGAGTGGAGCAAAAATAGCAGAACGGACACCTACAACAACGCTTACTTTTCCCTCTTTGATTCTTCGCCATTCATCAAATCTCTCCCCTTCACTCAACCCACTATGCAATACAGCAATCTGATCTTTAAATCTTGAATAAAGCCGTGCAATAGTCTGGGGGGTTAAAGCAATTTCTGGAACAAGGAGCAACGATTGTAGTCCATAATCTATAGCAGTTTGAATGGCCTGCAGGTATACTTCTGTTTTACCGGAACCTGTAACACCAAAAAGTAAAAAAGTCTTAAATTCATGTTTTTTTATTGCATCTGCTACAGAATTTATAGATAACTGTTGTTCTTCTGTAGGGGTTATCGATTGTACATCTTCAAATGATTCTGTATACTGATATACTTTAGGAGTCCTTAAAACATCTTTTTCAATAAAATCTACCCATCCCTTTCGTTTTAATGAGAAAATGATACTCTTATTTATCTGTTGTTTCTCTGCCAAATCTGAAATAGGATACTCTTTCCCTTCATGGAGCAAAAAAAGACATATTTTTATCTGTTGCGGTGCTCGTTTCTGCCACTTTAAGAGTTCTTCTTGTGTAACTGTTTTGTTTAAACGGACCCACAATTCCTTTTTTATCTTTTCCTTAATTTTTACAGGTTCAATAAAATACTTTACTACACCATCTTTGAGAAGAAGAGATATTTCATTAGGTATATCTTCATTATTTATTTTCTTCTTCAACTCCTTCAATTCCAATGGCTGACTTTTTAATATCTCGATAATCTGATAAGAAAGACTACCCGGCAAGTATTCGCATTGGGCATCAGGATTTACTGTGTATTTTATTCTTCCTATACACCGTAAAAAACTCGGAATTGCCATTTGAAAAGATAACCCCGGTGGAGAAATGTAATAATCTGAAATCCACTGGCATAATCGTATCATCTCTTCATTTATAATAGGTTCTTCATCAGGCACCTCAACAATCTCTTTTATTTCTTTCCCAATCTCATTTTCGGGGAACGAATCCTTAAGGGATACTACAATGCCTACATCTATTGTCTTTCTCATAGGTACAACAACCCGGGTTCCAACAGTAATTTTTGTTCGGAATCTTTCGGGTATTCTATAGGTCAAAACATAATCAATAGGCAAAAATACAACTACATCAGCAAACATGGGTTTCACAAAACAGTTATTTATTTTAGTCTTATCTTGAGAACACTATTATATTAAGTATCTAACGAATAAGGAACAAATCCTCCCTTTTAGATATTAGAACAATCTAATCTGAAATTTCAGTATGCCAGTATGCGAAATCTACGAACTTCTGCCATGTTGATAATTGTTCTTTGCGAACACGAATTCCCAGTTTGGGTAGCCATTTTGGGGCAATAGGTCTGCGAAGTAAAACCATTTGAGCCTCTTCGGGGGTAAGATTTCCTTTCCTTAGATTACAGGACAAACATGCAAGCACTAAATTCTCCCATGTATCTTCACCACCACGGGAACGGGGTATTACATGGTCTATGGTTAATTCATGTTTTGGAAATACTTGCCCGCAGTACTGACACTGACAACGGTCTCTCTCAAATATATTTTTTCGGCATAAACGAACTTCACGAAGAACAAAACCGTTATAAACTGTTAAGAGAATAACATCAGGAAGTAAAATTTTCATGCTCGGTGTAATAATATAACGACCATTATTAAATTGCTCCTTTTGTTGAGATAGTTCACACCAGGAATTAAAATCATATAAGGTATAATCCCTGGGGTGGACAACACAAGCATGTCCCTGAAAAAGCAACACCATAGCCCTTTTAACAGTAGTTATATTCACTGCTATCCATGAGCGATTTAAAACAAGAACATCCCCATTCAACATATAATCATTCCATAGTTTTTATAACTATACCCTCCCTATATATGTTTTTTCAAATCGAAAAGTCCCCTATCTATGGAATAATATCATTAAATATGTAGATTTAACTTTCCGCAGATAGTTCTTGTGATACCTCGTCACTGGTAAGTCTCTGTTTAGCTTTTACCTTCGCATGCTTACCGATGCGTTCTCTTAGATAGTAAAGTTTTGACCTTCTTACTTTCCCTTCACGAACAACATCAACCTTTGCAATTCGGGGTGAATGTAAGGGGAAAACGCGTTCTACACCTTCACCATAAGTAACCCTTCTCACTGTAAAGGTTGCATGTGGACCTGTCCCATGATTGCGTCCAATAACAACACCTTCAAAAACCTGGATTCTTTCTTTTCCCCCTTCAACAATCTTAAAATGTACCCGAACAGTATCACCTATATTAAATTCAGGTAAGTTCTCTGGGGGTTTCATGTGTTTAGCCACATATTCAGTAATTATATCCACAGTAAGTTCTCCTTTTATAAAAATATTTATTATATTTATTTTGTATTTAATTATTCTACTTTTTCACTATCTGACTTCTTTTTTTCTTGATATTTTCCCAATAAGTCGGGTCTTTTCTTTTTAGTTCTTAATATAGACTGTTCATCTCGCCATTTTTTTATTTGTTCATGATTTCCTGACAATAAAATCTCCGGGACTTTCATTCCTCGGAACTCTGCAGGTTTCGTATATTGTGGGTATGAAAGCAAACCATTATATAAAGAATCATTTGTTACAGACTCCCATTGTCCAATAACACCCGGCAACATCCGGCTTATAGCCTCAATAATTACAAGAGCAGGCAACTCACCACCACTCAAAACATAATCACCTATTGACAATTCTTCTGTTACCAGATTCTCAACAATTCGTTCATCAACTCCTTCATATCTTCCACATATCAAAACCAAATCTTTCCACTGAGCCATTTCTTTGGCTTTGTCTTGTGTAAACAGTTTTCCACCGGGAGTTAGTAAAACAATATGCTCGAGAGAATTATCCTCTTTCAGGGATTCCACTGCATCAAATATAGGTTCACACTTCATTACCATTCCCGGTCCACCTCCATAAGGGGTATCATCAACCGTCTTATGTTTATCTGATGCAAAATCTCTTATGTTGTGCACTTTTACTTTCATTATTTCTTCTTTAATTGCCTTACCTAACAAACTGTTTTGTAGAGGTACTGTAAAGTACTCAGGAAAAATCGTTAAGACATCGATCCTTATTGTCATTCCATATAAACTTATTGTTTATCTTTCTCGTTATTCGAGAACTTCTAAATTAACTTTTTTACCTAATTTTGCAGAGGCAATATTGAGTAGGGTTCGTATTGCCTTTATCGTTTTACCATTCTTACCAATGATTCGCCCCATATCTTCCTTTTCAACCTTTAATTGCAATACAATTTGGTCCTCAGATTCAATAGAAGATACAGCGACATCCTCTGGTTTTTTAACAAGTTTTTTTACAATAAATTCTACAAGGTCTTTCACGATGTAACTCCAATTTTATCAAACAATTAAGTATTTTAGGTATTTCTTAATATACCCATTTTTCTTATTAAAGAATTCACTGTATCCGATGTCTTAACGCCCTTTTTAAGCCATTGATTTAATTTATCTTTATCAATCTTCGTAATGGGTTCGGGACGAGCCTTGGGCTGATAAAAACCAATAATATCAATTTCTTTACCCTGTCTTCTTTCTCTCGAATCCATAACTACGATTCGATAATAAGGGTCGTGAGTTCTTCCACCTCTTTTCAAGCGTATTATTGTTGCCATAATTTTCCTTTCTTTTTTGCTTCCTTTGTTATATTTTAATTAATTATTCTTTTCTTTTACATCATACCTCCAGGCATGAAAGGACCTATCCCCTTAGGGATTTTTCCTTTGGCCCCCTTGACCATATCTTTCATCATTTTACGCATCTTTTCAAAATCTTTCAACAAAGCATTCACTTCTTGAACCGATGTCCCGCTCCCATCTGCAATTCTTCTTCGCCGACTCCCATTAATAATTTTTGGATTTCTTCTTTCTTCCTTCGTCATTGATAATATTATTGCTTCTGTATGCTTCAATTCATCTTCAGGCAAATCCATCCCCGAAGGGATCATCTTTCCTATACCCGGTATCTTCTTTAATAAATCACCAAAACTCCCCATTTTCTTAACTTGCCTCATCTGTTCAAGAAAATCTTCCAGATCCCAATTGGCTTTCTTTACTTTCTCCTGAAACTGCATTGCTTTTTCTTTGTCGACCACTTCTTGTGCTTTTTCCACGAGGGAGACAACATCACCCATTCCTAAAATTTGGTCTGCCATGCGTCTTGGATGGAATAATTCTAACGCATCTATTTTTTCGCCTGTTCCTATAAATTTTATAGGGCAATTCGTTACCTCAATAATACTTAATGCAGCACCACCACGAGCATCTCCATCCATCTGTGTAAGAACAACTCCACTCAATGGAACTGTATCATGGAATTGTTTCGCTGAACGAACCGCATCCTGTCCCATCATAGCATTCGCTACAAAAAGTATCTCATTAGGTTTTACCTGTTGTGCTATTTGTCTTACTTCTGCCATCATTTCTGTATCAATATGGAGTCTTCCAGCAGTATCTATAATTACCGTATCACAACCTCTCAAATTGGCTTCCCCGATAGACATCATTGCTATATCTACAGGATTCACATCGGCACCCAAAGAAAAATATTCTACATCAGCCTGTTGTGCGAGAACCTCTAATTGTTTAATTGCTGCAGGCCGATAAATATCCCCTGCAACTAACATTGGCTTTTGTCCTTTTTTTCTTTTTAGGTAATATGCTAACTTTGCGGCGGAAGTTGTTTTCCCCTGTCCTTGTAATCCGACCATCATAATTATTGTAGGTGGCGAACTCGCCTTTACAAGGTCTTTATTTTCTCCACCCATTATCTCTACGAGTTCGTCATACACAATTTTAACAAGTTGTTGGGTAGGATTTATACTCTCTAAAACATGTTGTCCCAATGCTTTTTGCTGAATATCTTCAATAAATTTCTTTACAACTTTGTAGTTAACATCGGCTTCCAGAAGGGCCACACGAATAATTTGCAAACCTTCTTTCATGTTCTCTTCAGTCAGTCGAAGTTGACCACGAAAGAACTTAAAAGCAGATTCTAATTTTTTTGAAAGGGACTCAAACATATTTTTACTCTAAAAGTTATATGGGAATTCTTACAGAAATGCACTCTATTATATCATATTTTTATTAATATCACAACTTTAATTATATACACTAATCTCATCTCTCTTTTTCTTGTTATTCTACTTTTATGTCTAATTATTTCTAAATATTAAAGGCTGATTACTTTTTGGGACTTGTGGAGTTACTCTCTCTGATTTTGACAATTCCTGGATAATCTTTTTAACATTAGGCTGGTCTGTATTTATTTTTACTGATTCTAAAAAAGCTCTTTCTGCATCTTTTAAATAACCGAATTGTAGGTAAATGCTACCTAAGAAATTCCAACCTTCCCAGTTTTGATTACTCAAAAACAAGGCCTGGTTTGCTGTAGCAATTGCATCTTCAACTCTACCTGCTCTATATAAAATATGACTATACGACATCATCTCTTCTGGATTTTCATCAATGTTTTTTTTCTGTTCCTCAAACATACACAGTGCTTCTCTCATCCTTAAGCGAACAGGAGCATCATATTCCTGTAAATCTTTTCCAATTGATACAAGTTTACCCTCTGCATCCTTCATATTTCCTTCCACCACATCGATACCTGCCAACGCTACTTTTGACCAAATATCTTTTCCAATTTCTAATGCTTTTTGGTACGACTCCCTTGCTGGTTCAATTTGTCTTAACTCCCAGTAAATATCCCCCAAAGACCGCCACATCGTTATTGTCCCTTTTTCTGTCACCTTTAACTTTACTGCTTTTTCAAAACAACGGAAAGCATCCTCAATCCAGTCTCTTCCTTTTTTCATATTGTTAAAACCTAAACGAACCCAATAATCTCCGTTACCAGGTTCTCTTCGTATAATTTCTCTCAAAATATCAACTACTAAATCATGGTTCCCTTGAATTTCTAAAATCTCTAGATAGAGTTCTATACCTTCTTGTAAATTGGATTGCAAAATATTGATTTGTTCCAACATAATTTGTGCATCGTTAATTAAAGAACGAGATTTAATGTTTAATTCTTGAATTTGTTGGGTAGAAGATGGGGGCAAACTCTCGATTTGCTTTTGTACCTGATAATATTCGTTCACCTTATTCTTTGCTAGTGTTATTGTAGTAGCCATGTCGATATTTTTTGAACAATGAAGGTAACTACTCATAACAAAAACAAACATTAAAATTTTGATTCGTGTAATGCAGTTCGTCCCCAAATTAGCATCTCCATCTTTTCAAGTAAAGGATTAAAAGTAGAAGGGTCTAACGCACTGATAGAAACCCCATCATATTGTTGGATTAATCCCTGAACAACTGCTGGGTTTGCTTTATCCATCTTATTCAAAACATTAATTCGAGGCTTGCTGTCTAACTCCAAATCCCTCAAAAGTTTTACTACTGTATCATGTTTTTCTTCAACATCTTCGGATGAAACATCCAATACATGTAATAATAAATCCGCATCATTAATCTCTTCAAATGTAGTTCGAAATGCTGACATTAAATCTTTGGGGAGATTCCTTATAAAACCAACCGTATCAATTATGATTACCTCACGCTCACGGGGAAAACGCAACCTCCTTGAAACGGGATGTAAAGTGGCAAATAAGAAATCCTCTGCAACAACAGAACTATTGGTAAGATTGTTTAATAATGTAGATTTACCTGCATTTGTATATCCTACAATAGCAACTGTAGGAACCCGTCGAACTGTTCGGACCTGTCTCCTCAATTCCCTTCGTTTTCCTAATTCTTTAACTTCTTGTTCTAACTGAGCAATTCGGTCTCTTGCCCTTCTTCTATCAATTTCCAATTTTGTTTCACCGGGGCCTCTTCCACCAATTCCACCTGTTAACCTAGAAAGGGCTGTTTGCTTTATTCCAAGAAATGGAAATAGATATTTCAATTGAGCTAATTCCACCTGGATTTTCCCTTCCCTTGTAACCGCATGTTGAGCAAAAATGTCAAGTATTACTTGTGTCCTATCCAATATTTTTAAATCAGTAAAATCAGAAAGAGATTTTACTTGAGATGGTGTTAGATTCTGGTCAAAAACGAGCATATCTGCGCCCAACTGAACTGCTCGTATCAATATATGCCTCAATTTCCCTTTACCCATTACATATTTTGCATCGGGTGGCCTTCTTTGAATAATTTTATCCAATACCTTTATGCCCGCACTTCTTGATAGTTCTGTCAACTCTTGTACAGAATCTTCAATCCTCGATAAGGGTTGTGTAGACACATGAATTAAAATAGCATTATCACCTTTTAAATTTGGTTGATTAAAAACACGATTCCGTTCTAATTCCTCTTCTAAGGATTGGATTAATTCAAGAAAATCATCTTTTAAATCATAAACTGTTGTAGGTGGATAGATTTGCCATAATTTATTTTCATCATTTGCCGGTAGTAAATGTGCAAAATGAATTTTCTTTGGTCGTGCATTATGGTCAACTTCTATAGCAGACACTGCATCCAGCCTATAAATTGCAAGATAACTCAAATCTTCATTATCTAATCCTGTGCAACCTGTTAAATGAGTATGAACAAGTCGAACTTCTGATAATCGGTTTAAGGCTCTTCTTTCTATAGAAGGCATTGGAATAGACTGTGCGTCTCCTACACAGACATAGGTAATCCTACCTTTGCGGTCTATTAAAACCCCTATTTGTCGTTCAATTTCATGAGACAATTCACATAGGGTTCGACTTAATTCTACAGAAATTATTCGAGTAGATACCGGCTTCTTATTTTTTATTGCTTCAAGCCTCTTAATTTGATTTGATTTTAGCCCATGGATATTACCAGTAATCAGATTATTTAACCTCCTAACTGAAAAGCTATATATTTATTATACTTTCTAATGGATTATATTTTTCAAAAGTTATATTATTTTTTTGAGGGGACCATTCTAAAAATTTGCATAAAAATACTTGTTAATCCGTAGCAGGTAGAAACCAGACAGGATTCATTGCCTTTTCACCTTTCCTAACCTCATAGTGTAGGTGCGGCGTTGTTACCCTCCCTGTAGCCCCTGATAAACCTATTATGTCTCCCCCTTTTACAATATCTCCTACTTTAACCAATAATTCACTGAGATGTCCATAGGCACTATATATCCCATCAGCGTGCTCTATAACAATTAGCAAACCATATCCATTCATTGGTCTTGATAAACGAACGACTCCATCCGCGGTCGATATGACAGAGGTACCTCTTGGGACAATTATATCTACACCTTTATGTACTCTTGTTCTACCCCCACCCTTACTCCGTGAACTCCCAAACCATGAACTTATATAGCCTAAACCATCTTTTATAGGCCAGAGATGAGGGACTTTCTCATTCATTTCTATTCCCTCAGGTAAAGATACTTCTGTATCTACAGATTTCGTATCATTAAGAGAAACCTCTATTTCTTCCTCCTCTTCTTTTGAATATATATCATCTAATAATAAATCGGGGGTTTCTTCTACTAAAATAACATTTTTATCCAAATTTGCTTTTTCTATCATACTACCATGTTGACAACCAAAAACAAATAAGCAAAGTAGGACTATATATAAAAATAGTGTTTGCCGAAGCCTCCGCATTACCCTATACTCCCGATAATTTAACACAGTCCAGCATTTTTTTCAAACCGTTTTCCGCTACTACTTTCAAATCCTGTTTCCAATGTTCTCTATTAAAAGTTTCCAATGATAAACAACCTGTATATCCAATATTTTTCAATGTTACCAAAACATCTTTCAGTGGAAGTATCCCATCTCCGGGAAATACACGATGGGCATCTCCTTGTTCTTCACGAGGGACATCTCCGGGTACATCATTCCAATGAAAATGGGTAATAAATTTTCCTTGAAGCAATTCCAGTCCTGAAAAACCTGATCCTCCACGGAATAAGTGAAATGTATCCGCAAGAATACATGCTCTTGGGTCATCCGCATCCAGAGCAATGGCACAGGCTTGACCTAAACGATGTACCCCTTTGAAAAAACCTACAAACTCGACCACAACCCGTATTCCGTATTCTTCCTCTCCAATTTTTAATAATTCTTTATAACAATGGGAACACCATTTCAAATCTATATTTTCCTTGTCAGGAGCAGGTATTGCGGCAATATGCAAGGAACCAATATCCGCAGCCATTCGCATACGGTTACGATTAACCTCCAATGAAGTTTTGAATGCATCTTCCCCTTCCGGCATAGAATCCCAGAGCCCTATCACATTAGGGACAATAAGACCTAAATCTTTTATTTGCTTTCCTAAATCCTTTAAATTACCGCCCTGCTTTTCATAGTCTTCTATCTCATTAATCCATGGTTCTATACCGTCCCACTTGGTTTCATGGGCAATTTTTATCTTTTCTAACAAATTAGGAGCAGGCCTAATCGTGCTTGTATTCAAAACAAGGGCCCATGGACTGATACCACCCTGATACCTCTTCATTTCATTATTTGTTTCTTTCTGCTTTGTTCCTGCATCCGCAAAAGTACCTTTAGTTACTCCTGCTAAACCAATACTTAACACAGATGTTTTTACAAACTCTCTTCTTGTTTCCATACTTATTCCTTTAGTTTTCCCTTTACATTTTATATAAGAATACTAAAAACCCTCGCCTGATTTAAAACTGATTGGTCTCTTGGAGATTTTTGAAAGTTGTTTTAGCAAAGTTCTATAATACACCTACTTTATATTTCATCACATTTAATAAAAGGAGTTTCTCAATGAATGGAAAGATTATTTTCCTTTTGACATGTTTCGGTTTTATGTTTGTCTTTAATACTTTTGCTTTTTCCGAGTCCCTCGAACAGATGAAAATCCAATTAAAAGCGGGTGATTATAAAATGGTTAATCCAATTATCCTTTTGCCTTGTAATGCTACCGTTCCTGAAAACAAAAAGGTAGTAGTATTTCACGATAAAACGGGCAAAGAATTCCCAGCAACTGTTCGAAACGGTGAGTTTGTATTTATTCCTGAAGGGGCTTTACCCAACACCGAACACTTGTATGAAGTAAGGTTTCATGATAAACCAACAGAGTATACACCCCATGTGCAAGTATTGCCAGGAGATGAACCCGATACATTAAAAGTAGTCATAGATGATAAATTATTTACTATCTACCACTATGGTAAACAATGGAAAAAACCCTTCCTATGGCCCTTAATGTCTGAAAATCAAGTTACAATTACAAGAGATTATCCGATGAAACCTGAAGGAACTCCTAAATTTGCCCAAGACCATCCACACCATAAATCTTTTTGGTCTGCTTATGGAGATATCAATGGCGTTGATTTATGGACAGAGGGAGCAGAGACAGGAGCCCAAAGGGTAGAAAATATATCTTACGGTTCCGGTGATGCCTATGGATGGATAGTTAGCAATAATAAATGGTATGACAAAGACGGGAATTATGTGATTACTGAGAATCGAGAATATCGTTTTTATGCAACACCTGAAAAATCTCGCATTTTTGATGCTTTTGTTTCGTTTATTGCTGAGGAAAAAGATGCAGAATTCAGAGATACAAAAGAAGGAGGTATTGTCTCCGCAAGAATGCACCCGGACATATCTTCAAAAGGGATAATAACTATAGCAAATGGAGAAACAGGAGAAGATAAAGTTTGGGGAAAACCAACACCATGGTGTGATTATTCAGCAGATATGAATAATGTGGGATGGCGAGGATTGGCTATTTTTGACCATCCTACAAACCTTCGTTATCCAAGCAGTTGGCATGTGCGAAAATACGGACTTTTTGCCGCTAATTGCTTTGGATATTCCTATTTCCGTGAGAAGGAATATAACAAAAACCTTCCTGAAAGTGGTAATTATATAATTAAAAAGAATGAGACTTTATCGTTTCGATATCGCATGTGCGTACATTCAGGAGATGTAAAAACAGCACTTATTACTGAACATGCTCGAAATTTCCAAGAACCTATAAAAGTAGACTGGGTAAAGTAAGACAAAACTGTCAAATACTTAAACTTATAGGTCTGAACTGTCCAATGGGTATATATCTAAAACTATTTTCCTGCTTCCTGGGCTAATCGCTGGGCTTTAATTCTCATTAATTGGCTGGTAGTTGAACGCTCCATTTCGTCTAATTTGTTCTTAATAAATTTTATTGTTTCTTTCATGCGGGGTATCAATGTATGTTCTAAAGCGTTAACCCTTCTTCTTGTTTTTTCTATTTCTTGACAAAGTCTACGTACTGTCTCTTCTAATTCAGCCATTTTTAATAATTTAGGTAGGAATTCCTTCATTTGCGTAATTGCTTTGTCTAATTCTGAAGAGGTGTGTATTAGAGAATAACCTCCTTCACTTTTCCCAAAAGTAATTTCTAATCTAGGTATTTGGACACTCATCAACCTCTGAGGTTTCATCTGTATATTCATCTCTTGTCTTGTTGACTCCAGAGCATCTTCAACTATTAATCTTGAAGATGTGGCCTCTGCTAAAACGAATAATTTCAATACTTGTGGAAGTTCATTATCGACTTCTAATCTTGCTTTTTTGTATTCTGCTGTTATTCTCCCAAAATCCTTCATCAGTCCATCTAATTTATCTTTTAGCAATTTATGACCACGCTGGGCTACAACTAATCTCTTTCGTAGCCTGAGCAACTCCATTCTTGTTGGATTTACTGCTAATCTCATACAGCAACCTTATATAAATTTCTATAAGTATATTTATTTGTTTTCCGGATAATACTTCTCGATAAATTCGGGTCTTATGCGTTTTAACTCTGACTTTGGAAGTAAACCAAGTAACTCCCAGCCAATTCGTAAACTATCTTCTATACTGCGATTTTCATCTTCACCCTGACGGATAAATCGGTCTTCAAAAGCATCCGCAAATTTCACATATAAAAGGTCTATATCACTAAGAGCCGATTCTCCTAACACAACTGCCAACTCTTTAGCATTTTTACCTCGTGCATAAGCAGCATATAACTGGTTCATCACATTGGCATGGTCTTCACGGGTCTTTCCAACACCAATTCCTTTATCCTTTAATCGTGAAAGAGATGGAAGCACATCCACCGGCGGATAGATACCCTGTGCATGCAAGGAACGACTTAATATAATCTGTCCCTCTGTAATATATCCTGTCAAATCTGGAATCGGGTGCGTTTTATCATCTTCAGGCATTGTTAACACAGGGAGTTGGGTAATAGAGCCCATTTTCCCTTTAATACGACCTGCGCGTTCATAAATTGTACTTAAGTCGGTGTATAAGTATCCCGGATAACCACGCCTTCCTGGGACTTCCTTTCTTGCTGCAGATATTTCACGCAATGCTTCACAATAATTTGTAAGGTCTGTTAAGATAACCAGAACATGCATGTCTTTTTCATAAGCCAAGAATTCGGCTACTGTTAAAGCCATACGTGGAACTGCAATGCGCTCAATAGCAGGGTCGTCTGCAAGGTTAATAAACAATACAGCCCTTTCCAGAGCCCCTGTTCTACGAAAATCATTAATAAAAAATTCCGCTTCTTCAAAAGTAATACCCATAGTAGCAAATATAACCGCGAACTTTTCACCTGTTTTTAATACTCGAGCCTGTCGTGCTACTTGTGCAGCCATTCTCGAGTGAGGCAAACCAGAACCTGAAAAGAATGGAAGTTTTTGACCACGAACTAAGGGATTTAACAGGTCTATAGTTGAAATACCTGTCTGAATAAATTCATTGGGATAGTCTCTCGAATAGGGATTCATCGGGTTCCCATTAATATTAAGCCACTTTTCAGGGATAATAGGAGGTCCATCATCAATAGGTCTTCCAAAACCATCAAATACACGGCCTAAAATATCACCGGAAACACCTAATTCAACACCTTTACCTAAAAACTTTACAGTAACACCCTGTGGAGCCAATCCACTTGTTCCTTCGAATACCTGGACTACTGCTCTATCCCGATGCACTTCCAGAACACGGCCTCGACGCATCGTTCCATCGTCAAGACGAATATCCGTCAGTTCACCGTAAGTAATCCCTCCTACTCCTTCGATTAACATTAGTGGACCGATAATTTCTTTTACTGTGCGATATTCTTTCGTAACCACGGTTGTTCACCTCACTCTATTTTATTTTGTTTATCATTTATTATTTCTTATGACATTAAACCTTTTACTTGTTCTGAAACTTTACTTCGTAATTCGTCAAACTGTTCTAATTTGTTTTCTGGAATCAATTTTGCCTTCGAAATCTCTTCAAGAACAGGTAAAGTAAGCAGTCTTGATAAAGGTACACCTTTTTGTAAAGCAGGCCGAACTTCATCATAATAATGTAAAATTGTATTCAAAAGTTGATATTGTTTTACCATAGAGGTATAGGTGTCTAATTCATCAAAAGCGTTTTGATGTAAGAAGTCTTCTCTTATCATTTTTGCTGCCTGCATCAGCAATCGGTCATCTGCCGGAAGAGCATCCATACCTACAAGTCGAACCAGTTCTTCTAATTCGGCTTCCCGTTGTAATATCGCCATCGCTCTTCTACGCACTTCTGACCACTTTGGATTATAATGGTCGTTTGCATATTTATCCACAACCTCTTGATATAAGGAATAGGATGTCAGCCAGTTTATTGCTGGGAAATGTCTTGCAAATGCTAATTTGTCATCAAGTCCCCAGAATACTTTAACAACACGAAGAGTTGCCTGAACAACAGGTTCTGAAAAGTCTCCACCTGGGGGGGATACAGCACCAATTAAAGATAATGTCCCATTGCGTTTGTCCGAACCCATACAGATTACATTACCCGAGCGTTCATAGAAACTGGCAATTCTTGTTCCAAGATACGCGGGGTAACCTTCTTCGCCGGGCATTTCCTCTAATCGACCCGACATTTCGCGCATCGCTTCTGCCCAACGACTTGTTGAATCTGCCATCAATGCGACGCTATACCCCATATCGCGGAAATACTCTGCAATAGTAATCCCTGTAAATACACTTGCTTCACGCGCCGCCACAGGCATGTTTGAGGTATTTGCAATTAATACGGTTCTTTCCATAAGGGGCTCACCCGACTCAGGGTCTTTCAATTCGGGAAATTCCATAAGCACATCGGTCATCTCATTCCCACGTTCTCCACAACCTACATAAACTACGATACTTGCATTGGCCCACTTTGCTAATTGGTGTTGAACAACCGTCTTACCACTTCCAAAAGGACCTGGAACACAAGCCGTCCCACCTTTGGTCATCGGAAAAAACATATCTAAAACCCGTTGTCCCGTAGTTAGGGGTTCCAGTGGAGGGAGTTTTTTTGCAACGGGACGGGGTTCACGGACAGGCCAGCGTTGCACCATTGTAAGTTCACGAGGTCCTTTGTCAGTTTCAACTATTGCAATAACAGTATCCACATTTCCTTCTACAGGGGCAATCTTTTTTATTGTCCCTTCTACCCCATTCGGAACTAAAATTTTATGAATGACTAATTTTGTTTCACGAACAGTTCCTAAAACATCGCCTGCTACAACATGGTCTCCAACTTTAGCCACAGGTTCAAATTTCCATATTAAGGAACGGTCTAATGAGGGGCTTTCCGCTCCACGAACAATATATTCCCCATATTGTGCAGCAATCTTATCCAGAGGTCTTTGAACACCATCATAAATGGAACGGATTAAACCAGGACCTAACTCTACACTTAGTGCTTCACCTGTTCTAAATACAGGCTGTCCCGGTCCTATTCCTTCAGTCTCTTCGTAAACCTGAATGGAATATTCATCACCTCGAATTTCAATAATTTCTCCGAACAGTTTGGCTTCACCTACACGCACCATTTCATACATTCTGGCACCGGCTAAACCACGAGCCACAACTAATGGTCCGGATACTTTGACGACTTCGCCCTGATTGTTTGTGCTCATATTTTATTTCCCTAATGTTCCTTATTTTTATTCACTATTATTAAATTCAATATATTTTTTTCATTTATACTCATCGGGGTTTATTCCTCTTTCCCGAGCATATCGACACCGATTGAATATTCTATCTGTCTCTTCAATTCTTTAAATCCTAAATGTTGACTTCCTTTGTGGGTCGGTATTGTTGTTATAACAGCATTACTAATCAACCTATAATCTTGTAGAATTTCTTTAGATTCCTTTGCAAGTTCTTCTGTTATCAAGATAATAGATGCTCCGCCTTCTTGCTGTATTTGTTGAAAAACTATTTGCAAATCATGAGGAGTAAGGGCATGGCATACCTCAAAACCGGCGGATTTAAATCCTTGTATTAGACCTTTTTCACCTATCACATACGCTTTATACATAAGTCTGCCGAATCCTGTCTTTAAGCATATTTGATGGCAAACCGTTAAGTTTACCACTAATAATCAGTTTTAAATTAAAGGCTTCCATATTCAATCCCCAACAGAATGCACCTACTCTTTCAGGGCCCATTGTCTGTAGTTTTGCCTGTTTTACTTGTTGGGTCATAAAATCAGAAACTTTTTGTTCAAATTTTGGAATCTGTTCATCTTCGCTCAATTCAAAGCATTCTCTCCAAATATCACCAATTACCCCTGGAATTATATTCCCCCAGGACCTTAACTCAGTTGTGGCACAAAGTTCATTTATCAAATGGTTAAAAGGCTCTAAAGGAAGCAAATACTGCAGGAAGAGTTTTAAATTATGCCCGGATTTTAATGCACGCCAGAGAACTACTATTAGTTTTGTTAAGACTCGGAATTCCGACCAATCTTTTAGTAAAGGACAATCTAAATTTGATAACAACCACAAATACTGTCTTAAATAGCAACCATCCAATACTATATCCGTAATTATAGGATTTTCACTTTGAGCACCTGCTGGGTTCGCCACTGTACTAATAGCGGGTCTTATAACCTCTGGGAATAAAGAAGGGTTCCCGGAAGCAATTTCTGTCAATCGTAACTCACTAAAAACATTTTTAGGAAAGAGAGGATTTCTCCCATTAATCGCCCTTTTTAGATTAATATAATCTTCACTTAATAAAAACACATCCGTGATTTCCGGAGAAGGACATGCTTTTTTTAACTCATTAATCTGAGAATGCACATAACTATCTATAATAGTGCTCCAATCTTCCCATGTTTCAGCACCGGGAACCATAAATTCTCGCAATGCTGTTTCTTGAAGACGATGTAAGACATCTTCTGATTTTTCAATACTTCCAAGATTCATAAAAAAGTCATAGGACATTAATCGCCCTTCTAATACACTTATCTGCCCGCATACAAATCCCCAACGATGTTGTCCTTTTGAAAGGGCTTTCAAGCACCTACTCCTTCTTGGTTTTTATGATTAAATATTTCCGACAAACAATCTCTGAGCAACTATGGGAACGATTTCTCTTTGCAAATCACTCAAAATGGTATCCAGAGTCTGGTCAATCTGAAATCCTTCTGCAACAAATAAAAATCCTCCTCGAGACGGAAGGCAATTTCTATCATCAATTGTTAATACAGTTCCATGAGTAGCGTTCCACTTGTTAACTAAATTCCTAAATAGTTCTAAATCCTCTTTATGAACTCGGATACTTCCCTTTATCCCTTGTGGAATAGCTCGTGCTAATAGTTTTTCCATTAATTGTTGGTAATCTTGCCCTGCAGATTTTAGAATTACTTCTTTGGCTTTCTGGAATACTTGATTTATAATGATATTCTTCTCTTTTAAAATTTCTTTATTAATCTGTCCCTGAACTTGAACAGACTTTCTCGCCATCTCTTCATCAATGTTTCGTACAGCCAGTTGATAGAATCGTTCTGCTTTTTCTTCTGCATTTTTTTGGGCATTCTTTTTCTTTTCCTCGGATTCTTTTTTAGCAGACTTTAGAATCAATTCCGCCTCTCGCTGAACCGATTCTAAAACTGCTTTGCTAATTTCATCTAATGCCATTTTTTTATTCCTTACTATGAAGGCAAGAATCTTTTTTTATCATCAACCATGTTTTATTGTCCACGAACAAAAGCAGTAACATCATTGGATGCCGTCAACCAATTGATTGCAAGAATAGCAACCAGCAATGCTACCACCGCATAGGTTTCCACCATTGCAGGAAGAATAACAGAACGACCGAAGGCCTCCGGACGGCGTGCTACTAACGATATACTTGCTGCAGATGCTTCTCCCTGCCATTGCGCCGAGAAATACAAAGCTAAACCGACACCAAATCCTAAAACAAACAATGCAAGACCTGTTCCCGGTGTTATTATCATTTGTCCTGTAATTAACCCGGAACGCACAAAAATAAGGATGGCTGTAATGAACCCGTAGAACCCTTGTGTTCCCGGTAATGCCAACAGAACCAATAATCGACCGAACAAATCCGGTTTCTCACTTAGGACGCCTCCAACTGCCTGGGAAGCAATTCCAATTCCTTTACCTGACCCGGAGCATCCTAAACCTACAGCTAAACCTGCTCCAGCAATTGCCAAACCACGACCAATCTCGATTGCAAGTGCGTGTTCCATACACTTATCTCCATGTTTTTACGGTTATCGTTTTATTTATTCCTTAACTTGTTTATTTATTTTTTTCATCAGAAGTAACCAGGATAGCACTTTCCGAATTAAATCCTAATGGTTCAAATGGCTTTCCACCTCCTTCATAAAACCTACCAAAAAATTCGACCAAAATAAGACGCATCGAATGAACAAAAGCTCCCATTACACTTATCAGAAAGTTAAACAAGTGGCCTACAATTAA
>CAKZKR010000025.1 GCA_937124615.1 uncultured bacterium | reverse complement strand
TCCTTCTCTTTTTCCTTCTCTTTTTCCTCCGCTTGTTCTACCTTTTTGATTGTGGCCTCTTTTTTTACCTTAACCTCTTTTGCCTTTTGTTTTTTTATGGTTTTTTTTTGAGGAACTTCTTCCATTTGAGTTTGAATTGAAGAGGAAATTTCTTTTTCCTCTTTTACCGTACTTTCTCTTGGCTCCTGGCCTACTTTTGTAACTTGTGTAAAAAGGTCCAGCTTTTTTTTCATTTGAATTAATAAATCTAAAGTAGTCGTCATAAATTTCATCTTTTCACAATCTTCTTCATCAATTGCCTTGATAACCTCGTTCTTAATAAATCGCTTAAAAGAATCATACTCTTTTATATTTCTAAGATCCTCATCTAAATCCCGTTTCATTGTCAAATCTCCTATATTATGATATTATTATTGTTTTACGCCTTTATAGCCAAAATTTAATCTTCATTCTCTAATCTCGCCCTTATTAAAAACCACATTAAAAATATTTCTTTGTTAAAATCAAAATTGGTTTGCATATTTCTATTATGCACAGTTATTATTGTAAAATAAAATACATGTTTGCAAAAAAAGGAATCAAACAAAAATTATGTTACTACAAACAACACGATTCGGTGAAATAGAAGTTATCGAAAATCAGGTACTTACATTTATCAAACCGATTTTAGGTTTCCAGAATCTTCAAAAATTTACCTTATTACCCGGACCTAAAGATAGCCCACTATGGTGGCTCCAGTCTATAGAGAATGGGTCTTTAGCCTTTTTATTGTTAGAAACTCTACAAATTCTACCCGACTATCAGGTTCCGTTCACCCCACAGGACCTACACGAACTACAAGTCTCTTCTCCTCAGGAGATTTCTATATATACCTTACTCGTGGTCCCAGAAGACCCTACAAAAATACGAACGAACTTACGAGCCCCAATTGTGATAAACCCCAAAACAAGGTTAGCAAAGCAAATGGTGTTGGACAGAACGGATTATCCTGTCCAATGGTTCCTTGCGCAACCCCAAAATGAACATCCAACCGATAGACAGGAGGTCTAATATGCTTGTGCTTACGCGTAAGGAAGATGAAAGCATAATGATTGGAGATAATATCGAAATCAAAGTGCTTGAACTACGGGAAAATCAGGTTAAGATAGGAATAGAAGCCCCCCGGTCTATTCCTGTTCACAGGAAAGAGGTATATCTTTCTATTAAAGCAGAAAATGAAGAAGCGGCTAAGACAGAGGTTCCAAAAGAGATTTCTGTTTTTCAACCTAATAAAGGAGACCAAGAGAATGGAAGTGCTCATTGATGGAATAAAGGGATTTGATTTCACGATACCTCCGGATACGCTTCAAACTGCTCTAAATGAAATTATAAACTACCTCAGTAATAAACAATTGGCAATGGTAAAGTTAAAGGTAAATGACCAGGAGGTATACCCTGGAAAATCATTAGAATCTATTCAGGAAATGAATATATCGAACATACGAGTATTAGAAATTAACACCTATCCAATTCACCAGTTAGTAAATGAAAGTATTGATGATTTGGAACTATATTCACCGGAATTAAGTGGGTTGTGTCGTGAAATAGCCCAGATCTTTCAGAGTGAAAACCCGGAGGAAGGCTTTGAACCCTTTCAAAAACTTTCAGCGATCTGGAGTGAAATAAAAAAACGAGAAGCACTTATAATTAATATTTTAAGTGCTCATTTAAAAGAAAGTCCTGCAATCCAGACAATAAAAGAACATCATGATGAATTGAATAAAGTGCTTGAAAATGCGTATCAGTCCCTTGAAAATAACGACTGTATCGGTCTTGGTGATTTATTAGAATATGAGTTAGCTCCCCTTGCAGAAAAGGAACCTGAAATCGTTGGTCAATTAAAACACCTTGTATCCCAACATATTTTGAATTAATCAAACATGTCTTATTACAGAGTCTACAAATAGAAAGGGAACATGGGACAACTGAAAATACTAACCTTCAATTTTCATGAACCCTATATGTGTTTAATGGCTAAAACGGGGTTAGAAATGGACTTAGGGCTATACAATGAAGGGTTACTGGCCCGAAAATGGAAAGCAGAATTCCGTCCATTACCAGAAAATCTACATGAAATTCCAGAAAATGAGTGGAGAGAGCGATTATTTAATCAATACTATGATATTGTCATTGCCCATAATGAAACCAATGCATGGGATATTCGTGAAGCAACATGCCCAAAAATACTCGTATGCCATAATAGAAAGACTTATTTAAAAACAACCTTACCTAAAAACGATTTTTCTGCCGTAGAAAATTTTGAGAGTGTAGTAAGGTCCTTATCAAAACTATTTACTTTTGTATATATTTCCCCCTCTAAAAGAGATGATTATGGTTATCCCGGTTATGTGGTTCCACCCGGAATTGACATAGATGAATATGGGGGGTATCAGGGGAGTAAAGAAGTCATTTTACGAGTAGGAAACTACATGAAGGTGCGTAACTGGATGTTTGATTTTTCTTTACAGGAAGAACTATGCAAAGGATTACCTTATACTATTGTAGGTGAAAATCCGGGAGTGGATAATTCAAAACCTTCCCGTAGTTTTGAAGAACTGTTAACCGCTTATCGTCTGAATCGCTGTCTTCTACACATCACACGGCAGGAATTCGAAGACGGGTATAATCTTTCTACATTAGAAGCAATGGCCTGTGGTATGCCCGTTGTTACCTTAAGTAACCGGACTTCCCCAATAACCAACGGGATAAACGGTCTTGCATCTTTTGATCCAGCGCAACTAAGAAAGTACCTTGAATTGCTTTTAGAGAATCATCATTTAGCTAAAGAAATAGGGGAAAAAGGTAGGGATACGGTTCGACAAAAGTTTCCTATAAACTGTTTTATTGATAACTGGCAAAAAATAATCCTAAAACACAGTGGAAAAGAAAAAGTATCAATAAATATCACAAAGCCTGAAACAACTCAAAAACACTACCATATACTACTGGATTATGTTACCTCTCCTCATACAACCGCACGATACTTTGAATTTGCTTTTGAAAAAGACCACCAGGTTTTGACTTCAGGGTTTCGTTGCCCTGAAGAATTATTATACAAGTGGGGATTTGAAAATCCCCCACCTTATCCCCTACAAAGGATACCTACCTCTTTTGACGAAAAAAGGATAGAAGATATGTTATCAGGTATACCCACTGGGTATTCTTTTGATTTTTACATATATATTGACTCAGGTCTTAAAACCATAGACCCTTTGATTCATCTTATCAATATTCCTCGAATTGCTTATTTTATAGATACACATCTCGATTTCCAAACACGATTGGAAATGGCAAAATATTTTGATATTGTATTTTTAGCTCAAAAGAGTCATGTTAATCTATTCAAAGAAAAGGGTATCCGTTATGCTTTCTGGTTACCCCTTGCATGCCATCCAGAGTTATATCCCGCAAAAGAATTGTCCCGTGATATTGATATATCCTACATAGGAAGTTTATCTCCCGACGAGGGAGACAAAAGAAGAAAATTACTGACAAAAATTGGAGAAACATTTCCCAATAATTGTATTGGCAAAAAATGGCCCCTTGAAATGGGGGATATTTATGCAAGAAGTAAAATTGTTGTCAATTCTGCAATTAATTATGATTTAAACATGCGTGTCTTTGAAGGGATGGCAGGTGGGGCTTTGCTTATTACAGACCCTGCAGACAGCATTCAAGAATTGTTCGAAGAGGGCAAAGACCTTATTATTTATAGAGATGAAGGAGATCTAATAGATAAAATTCGTTATTATCTCGAACACGAGCGGGAAAGAAAAGAAATTGCAAAGCGAGGGCAAAAAAAGGTCCTACAAGAACATACCTACTATCATCGATGTAAACAAATAGTTGAAAAACTCGAAAAATTGTTTAAAATTAGTTCCACACAGGCAAAACGATTAGAGATAAAACCTATAAATTATTATTCATCGGAACGGAGGGAGGTGTTGAGGCTTATACCACAAGGAGTGAAAAAGGTCCTTGACATCGGTTGTGCTACAGGCAGTTTTGGCCATGCTATGAAAAAAGAATTAGGTGTAGAAGAGGTTGTTGGGATAGAAATTGTCCCTGAAATAGCCGAAATTGCCAAAAAAAATCTGGACAAAGTATTTGTGGGAAACTTGGAAACTGACAATTTCCCATTAGAAGAAAACTACTTTGATGCTATAACTTGTTGTGATGTATTAGAGCATATGGAGCATCCTGAAAAAGTTTTAAATAAATTAACCCGCTATTTGAAACCTTATGGACATGTGATTATTAGCATACCTAATATCCAATATTGGGGCATCCTTTATGGATTGTCCATAGGTAGATGGGATTATCGCGATTCTGGTATTCAAGATATAACCCACTTAAAGTTTTACACAAAAGAAACATTAAAAGAGTTCGTTCGAAGCGCAGGTTTACTCACAAACATTATATCGCCCCTTACTATTGCACCGGAAAATATCATTCCCCAAGACGAAAATGGGAATTTACAAATAGGTAAAATATTAATTGAAAAGGTCTCGAGTGAAGAATATGAGACCTTCCGCACTTTCCAACATGTTGTTATTGCACAAAAAATACCTTTAGATATACCTGAAATTAATGAGCAGGTTCGCAGGATACTTGAAGCAGGAAATATAGATTTATTGTTCGAAATTACAAAGATTAACAGTAACTTACCTTTATGGAAACGCTTAAGTATTGAGGGAAAAGCATACGCCCACTCTGGAAATCTTGCAAAAGCACATGAGTGCTATACAAAAGCAATCAAAGTAGAAGAAAACAATGAACTATTAATTGAATACGGGATACTCCTACTTGCTATAAATCAACCTCAGAAGGCAATAGAGATTTTGAACCGAGCATATATCAATGAACCGGAGAACATCCGATTAAATCTTGCCCTGGGACAGGGTTATTTGCAATTAGGGGATATTCAAAAATCGTATCAATATTTTAATTATGCTTATGAAAATAGTTATGATTATCCCGAGATACTGGATATATACATACATGTGTGTGAACAATTAGGACATACCGATAAGGCAGAGGAAGTCCTCAAAGGATTTGTTGATTTTTATCCCAGTGATTTTAAACTTACTCTCAAATTTTCAAATTTTTTGTCTTACCATCAGAGAACACAAGAAGCCCTGAAAATTATACAGGATTACAAAGAATTATTTGGGACAAACAACGAATTGGAAAATGCATTAAGACAATTAAAAGATAAAAGCGATATGTAATTTGTTTTAAGAGGCAATCGTATGAGCATTCTTAAATCTGTTGCTGAATGGAGAAAAGAAATCCCAGAAAATTTTAAAAGTGAACGAATTGAACTTATTGAAAAACGAAAAGGGCTAAAGACAATCCGGATTGAGGGGCTGCTATATCACAGTCAATATAACCCTATAGAGGAAGCAAAAAAACTTATTGACTCGTCTGCATTGGATAAAAAACGACCTGTTATCGTGGTAGGATTGGGATTAGGGTATCACATTCAAGAATTAATCAATAAAAATTATGACATTATTATAATTGAACCTGACAAAGACATTGCTTTCACAGCAATCCAGAATAATTTTTTACCCGACAGTATGATGCTTTCTATTCCGGATAATCTTGATCTTCTTTTTGAAGATCCTTTCTTTAAGAATTACCTGGATAAAGTTCCCCAACCTTTTTTCCACCCTGTAGTAAGTCGAATCCATTCAGAATTTTGTGAAGCACTGATTAAACGAATATCAAAATCTTGCCTGGACAGACAACATTTCAACATTGCAATAGTCGGTCCTATGTATGGTGGTTCTCTTCCGATTACCCGTTATATAAATAATGCTTTCCGAAAATTAGGACATCAAACCCTCCTCATAGATAATGAAATAGCATGGAATGTTTTTACATCTATTGGAAAGTCTCTTAAAACAGTAAATCTGTCCAAATCACTGGAAGATTTTTTTACCAGATTTCTTTCTGAATGGTGTCTGGCTCAAGTAGTGGAATTTCAACCTGAGATATGTATTGTTATGGCTCAAGCACCCATTACAAACTTATTTGTCTCACGATTAAACGAACGAGGAATTGTAACCGCATTCTGGTTTGTGGAAAACTGGAGACACCTGAGTTATTGGAGAGAGATAGCCCCTCTCTACAATCTCTTTTTTCATATACAACCCGGAGAATTTGACAACAAATTAGACGCCATTGGCTGTAAATGTCATTTTCCTGTATTAACAGGGTGTGACCCAGTAATTCATGCCCCTGTTTCTTTGACCTCTGAAGAAGAAAAAAGATACAAATGTGACCTTTCTTTTGCTGGGGCCGGCTATTATAACCGTATCAAAATGCTAAAAGGACTTACTGATTATAGTTTAAAAATCTGGGGTGTAAACTGGAACGAACCCGAACTGCTTCCTCATGTAGTAGAAGGAAATAAAGGTTTTGATACAGAGGAATATATGAAGATTGTCGCGGGATCAAAAATTAATTTAAATCTCCATTCGAGTGTTATAAATGAGGGGGTTGACCCGGATGCAGATGCTATCAATCCAAGAGTATTTGAAATAGCCTCTGCAGGGGGTTTTCAACTTTGCGACCCTTGTAAAGGGTTAGAAAATTTGTTTGACACTCAAAACGAGATTCCTACTTATACCGATTTAAAAACATTAAGAGACAAAATTGATTATTTCTTAAAGAATGATGGGGAGAGAAAACAAATAGCAAAAAATGCCCGGGAACGAGCTATTAGAGAACATACTTACGAACATCGTGCCAATCAGATGTTGGATTATATTAAAGAATACTACGGGGGAAAAATAATGAGGAAAGGGATGCGACTACAAAGAACTGTGGGAGAAATAATTGAACGATATGGAAAAGATACCCTTCTAGGACAATGGCTTTCCACCATACCTCACGATACACCATTTTTACAGGAGGAAATTAATAAACATTTACCTTTATTGAACGACGATACACCTTTGCCTGTCCAAGTTTTCTGGTATTTAAACGAAGTTCGAGTTTTTGGGGAACATTTATTAAGGGAAAGATAAGAATGAATATACTTGTTTTACAAACAGCAAGAATTGGAGACACGATTCAAAGTACCCCCCTGATTCACCAAATTCGTTTGAAATATCCTGATGCCCATATCACAGTTATGATACGCCTGATGAGCGAGGAAGTCATCAAAGCCAATCCAGATGTTAATAATTATATCATTTATCATGAAGACCCTATCTTTTCAGACATGGTGGCTCGAGATTCCGAACGCTATCTTAATGCATACAAAGAAGCAGAGAAATTAATTCTTGATTTGAGGGAACGAAACTTTGATATTGCCTACAATATAACACATAGTACTTCTTCTGCCTTATTACTCAAATTGGCACAAATCCCTAAAGTTGTGGGAGCTCATTTATCGGAGGATTGGCAATTTACATTAAGAGGGCCCTGGACTGTTTATTTCTTTACAAGTGTTCTTTCACGAGATTACAACGACTTAAATCTATGTGACATATTCAAACTTTACGAACCATTAGAAGAACCTGTAAAAGAACTCTTTTTCGAAGTGAGCCCTGATGCAATAGAGTTTACTGATCATTTGTTTGCAGAATACCATATCACGCCTGAAGATTTCGTAGTATGTATGCAATTAGGAGCAAGCGAAACCAATAAACGCTGGCCTGCAGAATATTTTTCACAATTAGGAAAAAAATTGCATGAGAAATACAATGCGAGAATATTTCTTGTAGGAGTTCCTTCGGAGGCAGAATTAGGCCAAAAATTCCAGAAGGAAGTTCCTGGATTGGCGATACCCTTATTTGGGAAAACAACAATTCCACAGTTAGCAGGATTATTGAAGCGTTCTAATCTATTGGTTACAAACGATACGGGAACCATGCATCTTGCTTCTGCGGTAAAGTGCCCTGTAATGCTGGTCTCTGTTGGCTATGTACATTTTCGGGAAACAGGTCCTTATGGGATAGGAAATTGTGCTATTGAACTGAGAGAACGCTCTTTTAAAATGGATATATCATCAAAATCTTCGGAAATTCATCCTTTAGATAGGATACAACCCGAACAAGTGTTGAAAGCCATTGATTGGCTTCTTTCCATGCGTGAGAAGAAACAACTTGTTCAGCATGAACTTACTCCGGACATGGATAATGTGAATGTACACATCTCCGAATTTGCTCCAGATGGTTGTTTACAGTTTTATCCTATTATCCGACGGCATATTGATGAAAAAGATTTCTTGAGGTTTGCTTATCGGTTAATGTGGCTGGAACATCTTAATGTAAATCCAAACAAACAGACAGAAAACGAAAACCTCCAAACATTTTTCAAATTTTTTGTTGTACCGGAAACAAAAATACTTACTGCATGGAATAAGGAATTTAAAAATTCCTTTGAAGAATTGGCAGGTAAATATAAACAGGGAATTCATATTACAGAACAGCTGAAAAGCACAATCTCAGATAATAAAATTATAAAAGCCCGTGAACAGGTCAAGTTATTAACTGAAATCGATGAGCAAATACGAATATATGGAGAACTGAATCCTTATCTCAAACCCATAACACTTGTAACTAAATTTGAAAGGGATAATTTAGAAGGAAGCAACCCTCTGGATTTAGCAAAACAGACTTTAAGTATCTACCGTGGAGGATATGAGCGTTCTTCACTAATGACAAAGAAAATAAAAAAATGTTGCGACTACCTTCAAAATTCCCAAAACAAATAGAATAAAAGTATATTTTTCTTTGTTAAAAAAACCTATAAAGAGTAACAATACTACTCAATAAAGGAGCGAAACTATGGATGTTTTTGAATCAGTTGAACAAAGAAGAGCCGTAAAACATTTTGACCCTAATCATAAAATGACGGAAGAAGAGATAAAAAAATTAATGTCGATGGTCCTATTATCTCCTACCTCTTTTAATATTCAGAATTGGCGTTTTGTATTGGTACAAGACCCCGAATTACGGAATAAAATCCGTGAGGTTGCATGGAATCAATCACAGGTCACGGAGGCCTCTTTACTTGTAGTGTTATGTGCAGATGTAAAGTCATGGGAAAAACAACCGGAACGATATTGGCGAAATGCCCCTGAAGAAATTCGTAGTTTTGTTGTTCCTGCAATTGACCAATATTATCGTGGACGGGAATCTGTCCAGAGAGACGAAGCCATGCGTTCGTGTGGGATAGCAGGACAAACTTTGATGTTGTGTGCCAAAGCAATGGGATATGACACCTGCCCTATGGTAGGTTTTGATTTTGATGCTGTGGGCAAATTAATCAATCTTCCTTCTGACCATGTTATATCCATGATGATTGCAGTAGGAAAAGCATTAAAACCTGCATGGCCTCGTGCTGGACAACTCCCTTATGAAGAAGTGGTCATTATAAATAAGTTTCAATAATTCAATTTTTCAAAAATAATTTAAAATTCTATCGTCGTGGACAGATAGAAGAAATCGGTATCATCGTCATTAAGAGTAGACACAAAAGAAGTGGCATAGTTATCTAAAAAGGCTCCTTTAACCAGTCCATCGCCGACAAAAAAATGGGACCAGCCTGTTGAAAAACTTAAATCTTCACTATACTGATAAGAAAACGATAACAAGGTCTGCCAGCCAAGGTCCTTACGGGTCGATTCCGTAATAAACGGAAATATACTCAATGGATAAAATTCATATTTACCTATGGAAAAAGAATAGGGTCTATCAAAGGCTTCTACGGCTTGCATATAACAAACTTCAAAACCTACTTCTACCTTATCCACCGGTGTAACCGTTACTCCCGAATTCAATTGCCAGAAGTTGGTCATCCCTGAAAGGTCAATAAAACTATCCTCTCTGTACGCAGTAAACAAACGATTAAAGGAGGGACTTGCCTTAGCACCATTCAAATCTGTCAACCATTCTATAAAAGATAGAGAACGATTATCTTCTGCTCCATAGTAACAACCTCCAACATAAAGCCGTGGATTCCATTTCATCCCTTCAAAAGTATAACCTACCTCGAAGTGTCCAGCAGGCAATGTCCATTCTGCATCACTATCCCCATAAATTCCTCCAACAGGGATAAATAAATTTCCAAATGCGGAACTCTCTCCCCATTGATATGCAAACTCTAATTCATAATCTAATTGCTGATATGCTCCGTAAAACCTTGCTCCAATCGTATGAATATAAGTCGTTGATGGTTGATCACGGTTAAAAATATCTTCAAAGGTTTCCAATAAAATGTCCCCATCAGTAACTTCAGTTTTTTGATTGTCCCTCAACAAAAAATAATATAGGTCAAGACTATTTCCCTCAACAATCTCCTTCCATGTAAAGTAAATTCCACCAAAATCAACATCATCGTGATTGAACGAGCCCATATTTTCGAGAAGTTTGGCATAAAACAAATCTAACATGTAAGCATTTTGTTCATATTGCAATCGAATGGCATCAAAACTTAAACCGACATAGGGATTGGGACCCGGGTCAGAACCCACAAGCCAACCTGAACCCAGGTCAATCGCCTGTCTACCCACAGTCAGGGTTAAGCCCTCTGTCCCTATATCTTTGCATTGTATATATGCTTGGAACAATTCAACATCATCAATAGTATTTCCTCTTGCATCCTTTCCTGTTAAATAATCCTGTGAACGGAAATCCTCTCCCCATATGTCGATTGAATCTATCTCTATAAAAGCCGTAATATTATCGGTCATAACAGCACGGGTATGGAGCCGTGTTCGTTGCTCAACATACGCACTTCCTGTCGAGCCACTTCCCGTCCTATATATAGAGTAGGTACCATCCGGACCTATACTTCTTCCCAATAATGCCCATGAAGGTATTCTATTCTGTTCTGAAGTCTCAACAAAACCACGATAGTACAAGCCATAGATTTCAAGTTTTCCACCGACTTCAACAGAAACCAATTCAGCGTATGTAAAAACATACATAAATGAAAAAATTAATAACATGATGATGGTTTTTTTCAACATTTTTCTAATTCCTTTTATTTTTTGTTTATTTTAGATTTAAAACCTAAACAAACATTATCAAAAACCATGCCAATCCGAAAAGATACTCTAAAAACATATAAAATCATGGCATACTTATAAAAAAATAATCTGAAAAACAAATATTTGTTACCAACAATTTACATTTTAGTAATCAAAGAGAATAAAAAACAAACATTTTTGTAATGAATCATTTAGTTTTTTCTAATTTTTTAATCAGAATCCAGTACAGACATTCTATAAGGAAGGAGATGCATGGAAATGTAATTACAGGATATAGATTAATGCCAAAATAACCTGCTGACCAGTGATGAAATAACCAATCCCAGTTAGGAACCCACCTCCCTTCATTGCCAATTAAAACTTGAACAAACTCCTCTAACATACTTAATCCAAAAGCCCACCATACCCAGGGGAAACACACAACAAGCATAATCACCGCAATTGCAAAATTCCCCAGACCTGCTTTTGTGGCCCCCGGCGCTGTCGGAGTAGTCCATGCAGCTTCCAGTAAACCCAAATGAATTGCAACAATAACGGCCAATAAAAATTTTACAAGCCTCTTATGTTTGTAAGAGAATTCGTTAAGTTTGCTTATCATTGGAATTATTTTTTTACAGATTTCATAGGTCCAAAATTACGAAATAGAAAAACTCCTTCTTTCCCGGGAGCAACAATATCTTTCCAGCCGTTTTTGTCAATATCATCCACCCAGAAATAAATCCCAACACCACTGGCTTTCCCCGCGGGTCCGTAATCTATTGTATAGCGATGAAACCCGCCGTTAACTATTTTGAAGTAATATACCCCCAAGGGGTCTTTGGAACCGGGGTCATGAAATGCATGGGCACGATAGCGTTTTCCTGTAAGTAATTCCAATGCACCATCATTGTCAATATCATGTAATTGAATATCATGATACTGTGAACGGTATTCATCAATGATATGTTTTTCCCATGTCCTTTTACCGTCTGCAGAAATTTTTTGCTCATACCAGAACAAACCATAATCGTGGGCAGAACCCACTAAAATATCATTTCTCCCGTCTTTATTCACATCATAAGTTAAAATGGGAACACTTGCAGAGCCCAAACTCCATTCAGGGAACCATTTCCAATTCTCTACATCGAAGGGGTCTGTCGGTGACCTTAACCATCCCCCTGAAAATAAAAGGTCTATATTCCCATCACCATCGATATCACCATAACCCGCACCGTGTCCTCCTGCTCCTTCTGTTTTTATTTCGTATTTAACAAATTCTCCCGATGACTTACCTTCATTAGAAAGTTTTAATTTAAAGATGTACACAGGTTTTGTAACAGGAATGATCTCGACAATCCCATCCTTATCCAAATCACAGAAAATTGGTCGTTCAATATTTCCTACCTCTGCTATATCGTGTGTTACCCAGAGTTCGTCCTTCCCTTTTGGATTTTCGCGCCAACACAAAGTCTTTCCCCACCATCCACCTGTTATTACATCCTGATACCCATCTCCATTTACATCTAAGGGATAGTTTGAAAAATCATCATAGTAGTCATCCATCGGTTGCATAACACATACACGGTGTGCCTGTTTAAAGTCAGGACCTTCATACCAAAACTCACCTGAATAAATATCCAGAATACCATCATTATTTACATCAAAAATAGATGCAGACTCGTATATTCCCTCCCCAATTCGTTCCCGTTGAAAAAATAGATAATCCTCTGCATCAACAATGGATACAGATTCATTAACTACAAGGAACAACATCACATATAACATTTCTTTTCTCCTATAAAGGTTTTACATTAAAAACAAGGGGTTTCCCTGAAACATCTGTTAGTCTGAAGCAAAAATTCCACCCCCCTCTTAACTGTGTTATTTGAAGTAATATATCGTTTTCACCTTTTTTCAAATACACTTCGACCTTATCTTCATCTACTTTCATACCACGATCAACATGTTTTTTAGACATTTCTTCCTGATTGACCCATAAACGAAAACCGTCGTCGGAACCAATATAAGCCAAAGCAGTTGTATCCTCCGGAACTTCAATTTTTGCATACGCAAAAGCACATACATTTTCACAATCTGTAGAAATCTGGGTGCACAAACCTGTTAATCCTATATAACCCCAACCTTCTAAGGGGATATTCTTCTTCCATGTATATTCTTGTCCCTCGTATTTGTAGGGGACATCCATTGAGATGGATTGAGGAAAACCATAATTTTCAGTAAATGGTTCATTGCTATCCCATTTGAACGGTCCTAATAAATTCCATTTCTCTACAAATCCAGCTAATGTGTAAAACGAATGGATATTCTTGGAACTGGCAATTCCTCCAATAATCTTTTCCAAAGACGGGGTAGATGCTAATTGTTCCCGAAGTGTTTCAAAAATTTGTGACCGTTTCTCTTTATTTTCATCTGTTAGCACATTATATAATTCGAAAAGCAGAAGGAATGGCAAGTTTTTAGGCTCTTGTTTTCCCAATTCTGGGAGTAAAACATCTACTGTTTCCGGCACTGGGAATTTCTTTATCCCTTCTAAGACAATTTGTTGTTCTTCAATAGGACATAACTTGAAGAGGTATAGATAGGCTCTTCCCATCCATTGTTTTTCAGATTCCTCTATCTCATGATAGCAGGCCATCATACGCCAGAGACACTCAGCTAATTTCTGCTTTTCTGCTTCTTCAAGTGTATCCATAATAGAAGGGATATACTCTACATACAATAAGGATGGAGTCTCATAAAAAGAATTTAGAAATATTCGTTTACCATTTGTTCCTGTTTCTCTCAGCAGATTGTTCACAATTTCCTTGCCCTTTTCATTACTTCGCTGAATCAAGAACGGTACCAGGTACACTTGTTTTTCTTTTGGAAGTTTTGAACATAGTTCCAGCACAGGTTTTGTTCCTGCGGGGATATTTAGCATTTTTAGTGCATAAAATACAGAAATGTGAAACTCTTCTTTTTCATGATCCAAAAGAATTGCCTCTACATCAGGAATAATTGTCTCATCTCCAAACCGTCCTAAACCTATAATAGCCGATTCCACAATCTCAGGTATTTTACAGTTAGCAATTACATTCCGATACATGGACATCACATAATCCCAATTCCCTCCATTTAGTACCGATTTCTCAGCCAGACGGATATAGGCATCCCATAACTCCTGGTGCAAAGGTTCTGTTTCGGGAGTAGATTTACAAATATTAAACAATTTAGATGCATACAACACAGACCCTGTATTTGCAATTACCCGGGCAGAAGCAGTTTTCACAGACATTAAAGAATTATCCAAAAGTAAATTCACCTCTTCAATACAAGGCACTTCCGACATCTGAAAGAGACCCAATAATATAGGTACTTTTTCTTCATCTGACACATGTTTTAAACTATCACACAGGATTTTTGCAGATAGGACAGTCCCATTCTCAACAAGTGCGGTTCTTACTTTTTCTCTCCACACGGGGTCTAAAAGAAAATTTTGCAAAATCTCAGGATTGGTTGCTTCATCTATAATAAATGACAACGCCTTTAAGATATGTTCTCGTGCTATATCTTTCAAGGTTGCGTCTGAAAAATAAACCAACAGAGAATTTATATATTGTGATTTATCCTTTTGTCCCGATTGGGTCATCCGGTTGGTGATATCAAACAAAATATTCCTTGCGGTTCCATTCACATCGGGGTTATCAGACCCTAATGCGGGTATAATTTTCGGCAAAACCTCCATAGGCGATTTAAAAGGTAACAACTGTCTCGCTATTGCATGGTCCTGAAGATTATCCGAATTTAACTTGCCTATCAATTGTTCTATAGATAAGGCACTATCAAAATCAGATGGGGCTAAAATCACAGAAACTACAAGAAAACCCGTTAGTATAGGTATTAACATATTAATATTCCTTTCATATCCTATTTATTATAAATGCCAAGGGGGCCGGTAGGTTCGGACAAGATAACGATTTGCTTCTTTATCATCTATAAATTCTTCTTTTTTTGCGTCCCAAATCAATTTCCTACCACATCGCAAAGCAATGCCTGCAAGAAGTACGGTTGTTGTGGAACGGAACCCCTGCTCTATGTCCGCATGAGGCTTACATCGGGTACGAACACAATCAAAGAAATTATTGTGATGGTCTGTATTGGCCCAACTTCGCTCGGGTTCACCAATAAATTCCGGAGCCTTTGAACCATCATTATACCGAATGAGAAAAGAAGTTCTATCCACAAACAAAGCCGCTTTTGTTCCATAAAAAGCAATTCCATATCCTTTGTTCTCATGCACATTGGCATGTCTTTGTTCCCATGTTACAAGACAGCCCGGAAACTCTATCACGGTTTCGATTGTCTCGTAATTATCTGCACCGGCACCCTCTCTGTAACTCCCACCCCCAGACTGAATCGTTAGGGGCGTAGACTGTTGGATTCCCCAATGAACAATGTCCATAAGATGTATTCCCCAATTAGTCAACTGCCCTCCCCTTGCATAATCAAAAAATCCCATAAAACCACCGAATCGCTCTCTTGAAAAAGGAACATACGGAGCAGGCCCCAACCACAGGTCCCAATCCAATCCCTTAGGAATAGGCTCTACTTTTTCGCCAGGTATCCATTCGTTTACACCGACCCATGCTCGAGCTGAGGTTACAGTTCCCAACCCACCGGAATGGATAATATGCATGGCTCTCTGAAACACAGGCATAGACCGCTGTTGAGTTCCCGCCTGAACAATACATCCATATCGACGGGCAGTATCTACCATAGCACGCCCTTCCTGGACCGTAGTGCACACAGGTTTTTCCACATAAACATCCTTCCCCGCTCTACAAAACATAATGGTTAGTAAAGCATGCCAATGGTCGGGTGTTGCAACAAAAACGGCATCAATATCATCCCGGTCCAGTAGATAACGAAAATCCTGGAAACCTTCAGGTTGTTTACCACACAATTTTTTTACCAAGTCCATAGCATTGTAATACCGGCTCTTGGCAACATCACATAATGCTACCAAATGACAATTGGGATTTACAGATAGTGCTTCTATGTGCCTTGTCCCCATACCCCCATTACCAATAATGGCAATCCGAACTACATCGGATAGACTTACATTTCCCGCAAATGCTCTTGAAAAATATGTAGTACTTCCCAATAAAGCAAGGCTGAATATCTTATCGAGGAATGCTCTTCTACTCATTCCTTTACTTTTTTGATTTCTTAACATACTTTATAACTCCTGCCTCTTTTTATGTCGTGGTTTTACTTGCTTTATCTGCTAATTCACCGAAACGATGTACCACTGCTAAGGCCGGATCTAAGGGAACTTTTGCTCGTTGCACATCCTTTGGAATAGATATTACTGGTGTGGGTTTCAATGATTTGCCCGCAAACTGAGGTAACCACGATTGCTCGGCTTCTAACATTTCTGCAACCAGGTCGCGAACTTCTTTTAACGATAAACAAGCAGAGGTGAGTGGGTCTAAGGCACAGGCAGAAACAACCAGCTCTGGGTCTCCCTGAATGGCCGCTTCAACAGTTAGTCCCTGTACATTAACATTTGTCAAATTCAACCCCGCACACTGGGGAGGTAATGCCCCAATATGAATCGGATGAAGTCCTATCTTATCTGCAAAAACAGGTATTTCTACACAACAACCATCCGGCAAATTGGTAATATAATGGTCGTTCCGGACATTTCCCTGAAACTTAAATGTCTTACCTGTTTGTAGTGCTTCTAATATGTAGGAACAGTATTCAACACTTCTATGTGTTACTTTTGTAGGTTCGGCCTCCAACAAATCTTCATTTTCCAGGCGCTCTGCTATCAATTTACACCATTTATAATAAGCACCGGATTCCCCACCAAAAGAAGGTTCATCACAATAGGTTTGTAGTGTTCTTTCATGACTACGAAACCAGGGGATATATTCGGATAAATGCCCTGTACTCTCAGTCATAAAATAACCGAAATGCCTCATAACCTCAATACGAACTTTTTCATTAACATAATACTCCGGTTGCTCACAGCGTAATCTAAATAGTGGATATAAATCTCTCCCCTTATGTTCAATTCGAAGAAACCAAGCCATGTGGTTAATACCTGCGACAAGATAATCGATTTCATTTTTGGGAACTTCTACATACCCCGAAATCAAGTCAAGTGTTGTTTGAACTCCATGACAAAGACCTACAAATTTCAACTCCGGAACTTTACCCAAAGCCCAGCATACCATTGCCATAGGATTAACATAATTCAAAAGATATGCATGAGGACAAAGTTCCTTCATATCGCGAGCAAGGTCCATCATTACCGGTATGGTTCGGAGGGCTCGGAAAATCCCTCCAGGACCCATTGTATCACCAATACATTGGTCTACCCCGTATTTTAAAGGTATTTCATAATCATATTTAAAAGCATTTACTCCACCTATTTGAAGCATTGCAATAACATAATCTGCCTGATTCAATGCTTCTCTACGGTCCTGGGTAATATAATTCTTCACTTTTAAGCCATTATCTTTAACCACGCGGTCCGCAAAGGATTTAATCCGTTCTAATTTTTTTCGGGTAGGACTCATAAACCAGAATTCCGCTTCCTGAAAAGCAGGCACTGCTACAAGGTCCATAAACAAAGTTTTACAGAATACAATGCTTCCGGCTCCTATCATTGCAATTTTAGTCATGGGAATCTCCTTTATAAATAAGTTAAGATAATAGAAAAATATATATGGGTTATTATACATAAATATTTCTGGGAAAAAATATCATTTACAAATGACAAATACATAATAGATATAATTTCTTTAACTGAAAAAGATATATAATAAAGGTCAAAACATAAACTTAACAGAAGTCCTATCTGCAATGTTGTCAACATATATAAAAAAGTTTTTAAAACTATGGACAAAAGAAACTGTATCAGAAGAAATACCTATAGACCCTGATATTAATATTATCACCTCTATCGAGAGTTTATCCCTATTCCTCAGATACCTAACTTTAATTATCGTCCTCGTAGGTTATACTTTAGATGTCTTTTCACAAAGGTATTTTTTACCCATTTTCCTGGGGTGCAACATTTCACATATTATTCTGACACACATTGTTTTCTATATTAAAAAATATTCCTTATTTTGTAATCCCATAAACTTTTTCTTTTATCTACTTACAATAACCACAGCGGTTATAGTTACAGAAAAAGAATACAGTCCATTGATATTATTCTATCCGCTCCTTATTTTTGGAAATCTGATTTACACAAGAAACAAACCCCATCCATTCATAATTACACTTTTAATTGTTATTGCATTAAACTTTACAATAATTGGAATTTGGTTGTGGGAGGGGATTAATTTTGCAACCTACTATCTTTTCTGGAAAAACTTCATTATTATCTCATCAGGCATCTTCGGTTACTTTTTAATGAATCACATAAACCATATACAAAGAAGATTTTACAACACACAACAGGAACTCTTATATACACAAGGAATTATAAAGTCTATTCTGGATAGCATTCAAAACCCCATTCTAATATTTGATGAAAGGGAAATCATAATAGATTCAAATATTTATGCTTCTCAATTCTTTTTAATGAATCCATCAGAACTCATTGGACAGAGAATCCGAAGCTTGTTTTTTGATGATACACTCATTGGAGAATACCTCCTTTCCTTAAAAGCAAGGGATAACTTATCCACCAGTGCACTTGCTATTGTTTCTACAGGAGAAGAGATCCCTGTTGATTTTGTTGTTCAGGTTTTTTATCAAAATCGGAAAAAAAACTTTTTCGGAATTTTGATTGACAAACGGGAACATAAGAAATTGGAAGAGATTTCTCAATTACTTCATAAACGGGAGGAAGAAATTGACAAAAAAATCAATCTATTAAAGAAAATACAGGAGGATTTGTCATTAGAACATAGCGCGCAAATTTTCTCTCATCTTACAACTATAAAAAATATTATACACTTAATAACGAATGAAAAATTAGGAATAATTACAGAGCAACAAAAAAATGCATTAGAAATCGGTATTCGGGCAGTGGAAAAATTAGAAACCGAAATACTAAAAGGGAATGAACTGATTGGGCTTTCTAATGCAAAAAATAATTCCTAATTCTCTTTGTATTTTCTATTTAAATCATGGCATAATATAAACCTATTCTTTTGTAGCCAAAATAACATAACAAAATATTATAGATAGGAGAACTTCTATGTCAACATTAAAGGGTAATCTGCTTGTAGCACAAGGTGGTGGTCCCACTGTGGTTATTAACCAGAGTTTAGTTGGCGTTATCACAGAAGCAAAAAAATATTCACAAATTACTCATATATTTGGTGCAAAACATGGTGTTCAGGGGATTGTTGATGAAAATCTATTAGACTTAACGGATTTGCCTTCCTATCATTTAGAAATGGTAGCACAAACCCCATCTTCTGCACTGCTGTCAACACGAAAAAAACCCGATGCGGAATTCTGTAAGAAAATTTTTAATATATTTAAAAAATATAATATCCGCTATTTTTGCTATATTGGTGGAAATGATAGTTCTGAGACATGTAGAATTATTGACGAATCTGCAAAAAGTGAAAATTATGACCTAAGACTGATTCATGTTCCGAAAACAATAGATAATGACCTTGTTCTAAATGACCATTGTCCTGGTTTTCCCTCAGCAGCAAAGTATGTTGCCCAGGCATTTGCAGGTATTAATTTGGACAACAAAGCTTTACCCGGGATCCATATTGTTGTAGTTATGGGACGCCATTCAGGATTTTTAACCGCGGCGTCTGCCTATGCGAAGAAATATGATGATGATGGTCCTCATTTAGTTTATCTACCCGAAAGACCGTTAAATCTTGACCAATTCTTTAATGATGTAAAGAAAGTATATGAGCGTTTGGGGCGTTGCCTTGTTGCAGTTTCGGAGGGAGTTCATGATGAAAGTGGCACAACAATTGCAGAACGATTCACAAAAGGCGAGGTTGATTCTTTCGGGCATGTTCAGTTATCAGGGACAGGAGCACTGGGCGACGATTTGGTGAATTACCTAAAAGAAAGTTTTAAAGAACTTAAAATAGAAAAAATCAGAGCCCGTGCAGATACATTAGGTTATCCTCAAAGAAGCTTTTTGGGTTGTGTGAGTGAAGTGGACCAGAGAGAAGCCCGAGAAGTAGGTGAAAAAGCGGTACAATTTTCGGCAGGACAAAATCAAACAGGTTCTGTCACTATTCAAAGAATTGCGGATTATGCAGTTCGCTACGAACTAAAAGCACTTGAAGAAATTGCCAATAAGACAAAATATATGAGTGATTCCTTCATAAACGAAGAAGGGAATGGGGTTACTGCAGATTATATAAACTACCTACGTCCTTTAATAGGACCCTTACCTATTTATGAGCAATTAGACGCCCCTAAAATAGATTTAAATAAACTACAAATTTAAAATACTTGACAAATGTGTAAAAATGGACTATAATACATCTCTTATCAAACAAATAAAACATTAAAAATCAGGATATGAGATGTGGATAATTTAAGTGAACAATTTTTTCGGTCTCTTGAACAACATCAAGTTGAAGGGACCGATTTAAAATGGCCATCTCATTCTTTTACTGAACTTAAGATGAGTATCGCTGGAGTGCAGGCAGGTAAAAGTATTTCTTTTATCCTACCATGCAACCCTAAATTTCAAGACAGTATGGGCTTTTTACATCCGGGCTACTTATCCTTTGCTTTTAACGAAGCCTTCTATTGTTTCGCTTTTTCTCTGGCAAATCGCCCATGTATACCTATTCAAATAAATTTTTCATTAGTAACACCTGTCCCTATAAATTCTTCTGCACTTACACTTGAAATTTCTATCTCCGCGAAAAGTAGAAAACTATTATTACTAAATGGAAAAGCAAAAAATTACCGTGAAAGGGTCCATGCACTTGCAAATGCAATTGTAACTCCTTATTCTTTATCAAACTCATCTGAATAGCAAAAAAAATCAATTATGTACAAAAGATTTTCAATTTATTGCTACATTATTTTCTTTCTTACTTTTCCATTAAAAATCTACACAGATGAACATGTTGTTCCTTTAACTCGAGCCCACTCCCATAACGACTATCTCCGACAGCAACCCCTTTCAGAAGCATTAAAAAATGGTTTTTGTAGTGTCGAGGCTGATATACATATTGTCAATAATGATTTATTAGTCGCCCATGATCTGGACAAATGCAAAGATGAAAAAAACCTTGTTAATATGTATTTAAAACCCATCTTTGATCGTGTTCAGAAAAATAAAGGTCACATTTATACCATCCCTTCAGAGTTTTGGTTATTGATAGATATAAAAAGTGAACCCGAAACGACTTTTTCCCTTTTAAAGAAACAGTTGGCTCCATATAAAGACTTTCTTACTCAAATAGACAACGGAAAAAAAAGGGACAGAGCGGTAACTGTGGTTATCTCTGGAGCAGTCCCCCGAGAGACAATAGAAAATGAAAAAGACCGATATGTATTTGTAGATGGGAGATTGCAAGATTTGGAAACAAATCCTTCACCAGAACTCGTCCCATGGATCAGCAATTCATGGTCATCTATCTTTTCATGGAAGGGTAAAGGTAAAATTCCTGAACAAGAATTAAACAAACTAAAAGATATTGTGTCCAGAGCCCACGAACAAGGAAGAAAAGTCCGTTTCTGGGGGGCCCCTCAGACTCAAGAATGTTGGGAAGTGTTATATAATGAAGGGGTAGACTTTATAAACACAGATTTTCCCAGCCGATTATCTGAATTTTTAAAGAGCAAAATGAAATAGATTCAGGGAGAAAAATTAAGGTATGTCACAACTGCGAATTGGCTTTGTGGGTTTAGGAAATATATGTAAAGAACGACATATCCCCGGATTGAAGAAATTATCTAATGTTCAAATAACAGGCGTTGTCAACCGCACAAAACAATCGAGCGAAAAAATTGCAATAGAATATAAAATCCCTCGAGTATACACATCATGGGAAGAGTTAGTTAACGATAGCAATATAGATATTGTATGGATTGGTACATGGCCCTATATGCACGCACCTGTGAGCATCTCTGCATTGAAAACAGGGAAACATGTGTTTTGCCAGGCACGTATGTCCATGAATCTTTTAGAAGCAGAAATAATGTATGAAACCGTCTGCAGGACAGGTAAAGTAGCCGGGCTATGTCCTGTTCCCTTTGGTATGGCTTTTGATAAGACTATCGCCCGCATGAGGAGAGAAGGAACTATCGGAGAGATATACTATATAAAAGTAACCAGTTTGAACGATTTTAACCTTGACCCAAACAAACCTGTTCACTGGCGTAAAGATCATCGGTTATCTGGACAAAATGTGTTAACATTAGGAATGTATATTGAGTTGATACATCGATGGTTTGGATGGACAAAAAGTGTTTGGGGAAGTTATCAAATTTTTACTCCGACACGGAAAACCCTGGATGGTGAAATTATTGAAATACAAATTCCCGACCAGGTACAGGTTCAATTAGAACTTGTTTGTGGTGCAGTAGTTCAAATGAACATCTCCGGAATGTCGAACTATTTACGGGAAAGTGTAGAAATCCACGCTGAAAAGAAAACTCTCTACTATGATGTAATTGAAGATAAACTTTATGAATTAAAGAAAAATGGAGAACGAGAACCGATAATCCCACAAAAAGAAGATTTTTACGATATAAAAAACTGGTCTGTGGAAAAAGACTATATTGAAGCTGTGTCTTCGGGTAAGGAATATCATCCTAACTTTGAAGATGGATTAAAATACATGCAGGTCTTAGATGCTATTTATAAATCTGCACATTCTAATCAAAAAATTCTTATTTGTTAGTCAGTCCTGTGAGTAGTTTTTCTAATTGAATACCACAATGGTCCCATGTTGGAAGGGTATTGTTATTATTAGAAAAATTTATCATATTTTGTTCCAACATTAAACTGTCGATTGAGTCAATTATATCCATTGGCTCGTTATAAAAAGACATTCTTTCCCACTTCCCCACAAATGGAATTTCAGCCCCCGGTAGAAAAACTGTTCCGCCTTGTGATAAAAATTCCATCCCAAGATGGTACAAGCCTTTACTTAATATAAAAATATTTTGTCCCTCTTCAAAAGTCTTCCGAACCCAACTATAAAAGTCTCCCGATGAGACATCAGGAAAAATTTTACTGTTCAGATATATAACTTCAAAATCAGATCTCTTTTTTCTTAGCCATTCTACAAGCGGTTTTAATTCTCGTTTCTTATCAATAATAAATATTTTCTTTTTTCGATAATCTTTATTATATGCGGGAAATTCCATCTTCGGATATACTCCTGAGGGAATATAATTTAAATACTGTTCTGGTACTCCCCGGAAGATCAAATCATTAAATATTTCTTTATCAGGAATTATAACAGGACCCGGAAAATCATCCGAGGCAAGCCATTGTTTTTTCATGGAAAAGACAAGAGGGATGTTCAGGAATGTTTCATCCAAATCCAGTTCAAAAGGGTCTCCATCCACAATTTCTATTACCATAAAGGGTTTTATATCCTTACTTGCTTGTTTCAACCTCGACAAGAAAAAGGGCATCAACCATCGGTAGGTAATAAAATTCCCTATGTTAATAACAAAAAAGTTCCTCCAATGTGTCAGAGAAGGAAACAACTTTAAACCCAGGACTCCCCTGCCGGGTTGAATCCAATTTATGATATAACCTTTTCGGGATAATGCTGAAAAGAGTTCCACACAGTAATATACTTTGCTATTCCATGGGTATTGCAACAAATGAAATGGACTAATGATATATATTCTTTTCTTCACTCAGGAATACACCTTATTAAAACAAAACTCATATCCCTACTTGCTAATTTTAAATGCATAATTAAAATAATTAATAATTTCACATTTGTAAAAATTGTATAATTATTATTCACACACATACAAAGCAGTTTTTATAATAACAAATATCCAACTTCATGAGAAGAGTCCTCTATGTCTGATACCATAACATCCACTATGATAAAGAATAATTTGCCTCAACACCTGTTTAACTCTAATAATATAGGGTTTTGTAGAGTCCCGGGAAGGGTAAACTTAATAGGTGAACATACGGATTATAATGGTTTTTCTGTGCTCCCTATGACCATTAAAAAAGAGATTTTTTGTGCCTTTTCTAAACGAAATGATAACGAAGTTCATCTTTTTAACGAAGACCTGCGTTTTCAACCTTTGTCCTTTTTAAATGGAAATGAAATAATACCTTCCCCCACAGGTTCATGGGATAACTACATTAAAGCAGGTGTTGTTGCTTTAAATAAGAAGTTTAAAGTAAAAACATTTCCAGGTTTTAATATATATATTAAGAGTACTCTGCCTATTGCTACAGGTTTAAGTTCTTCATCCGCACTTGTTATTACCGCTTCACTTGTATATTTAAAAGTATTGGGTAAAAAATTAGGGCATGATATTTCCCGATTGGAATTAGCTGAGCTGATGGCAGAAGGAGAACACTTTGTAGGGACAAAAGGAGGAGGAATGGACCAAACTGTTATCCTAAACGGAGGAAAAGGGCGGGCTTGTAAGATTGATTTTTTCCCAATTCGTACAACCCTTCTTCCCCTTTTTGAAGATTATGTCTTTGTTGTTTGTGACTCTACCATTCGTGCACAAAAAACAGGAGCCTGTTTACAGCGATATAATGCCGGACCGCGTATATGCTCTCTTGTATGTACGATTTTACAACGATATTTACAAAAAGAATTGGGCGATCATTTTCACATCAAAAGATTGGGTGATTTATGGAGTGGGGACCTTTGCTTGAATCATCAAGAAATTCTTGATTATGTAGAACAGATTATTCCAACAGGAAATCTCTCATTAAAAGAAATTGCTTATCTCCTGGATGTATCTCCTCAGACGGTACGGGAATCGTGGCTTGGGGATATCGAAGAACCCGAGAAAGGTTTTCCTTTACGGGCTCGCATTCAACATGTTATAACCGAACACAGACGGGTCGAATTATCCCGTGATGCATTATTAGCCAACGACGCATATACTTTTGGCAAGTTGATGAATGAATCACATCAAAGTTGTGCCCAGAATTATGCGATTAGTATTCCTGAATTGGACACACTTACTCAAATTGCTCGCAAATATGGAGCAATCGGTTCACGGCTAACAGGGGCGGGTTTTGGAGGTTGCACAGTAAGTCTCGTTCCAAAAGAAAAATTAGATTATTTTATGGAAAATGTAGAAAAGCAGTATTATCAAAGATATTTAGGACTCCCTTATGCGCAGAATATGTTCATTGCAGAAACATCTGATTCTGCCTCCTATATTAACTAAATTTACAAAAAAATAAAAAATATGACCCATCTTTTCCGAGAACTATATGAATCAAAAGAAAAAGAGTGGTTATCACCACTTGCATGCCCTGCTGTAAACTCAAAAGGTAGACAAATTCCCGAAGAGGAAGACCCTTTTCGAACATGTTTTCAGAGGGATCGGGACCGTATTATTCATTCCAAAGCATTTCGTAGATTAAAGCGGAAAACACAGGTTTTCCTTGCTCCACTGGGAGACCATTACCGAACACGGCTCACGCACACTCTCGAGGTAGTACAAATTGCACGTACAATATCCCGCGTATTACGGTTGAATGAGGATTTAACCGAAGCAATCGCTCTGGGACATGATCTAGGGCATACACCTTTTGGACATGCTGGTGAAAGGGCATTAAATGAATTGTCTTCTTCCGGTTTTAACCACGCAGAACAAAGTTTACGCGTAGTAGATTTTCTTGAACAAAGGCGTGAAAATAAAGGATTAAATCTCACTTATGAAGTCCGTGAAGGTATTAAAAATCACTCCCGAGGAAAATGTATCCTTTTCGGACAACCCTGTCCTGAAGGTATTAGTTGTGAAGCTCTTATTGTCAGTTTAAGCGATGTTATTGCTTACATAACACATGACATTGATGATGCTATTCGTGCAGGCATATTATCAATTGACCGATTACCTTCAAAAGCCATTTCTGTTCTTGGAAAAACTGCATCAGAACAGATTGATACGATGGTCCGCGGTGTTATCGAAGGTTCAAAAGGAGAGAATATTCAGATTATTCCCGATGTTCAGAATGCTATTGTAGAATTAAGGAACTATTTATTTGATAAACTTTACCCCTCAGAGTCTATAGCAAAAGAGATCTATAAAGCCCAAAGAATTATTCATGAACTGTTTTTTTATTATATGCAAAACCCACCTAAAGAAATTTTAGAGAATGACTTTATAAAAACAGAACCCTCTCTGGAAAGGTCTATCATTGATTTCCTGGCGGGAATGACTGATGAATATGCATTAAATACATATCAAAAATTATTTTTACCGTCTCCATGGCACATATAAAATTAGCAATTATAACAGGTTCGGGTCTGGATTTTTCGTATATCCTTGATAACTATTATAAAGAAAAATCATTAATAGATGTTCTTCCTGAAATTCACACACAAGTTGCAGGGCACAAGTATCAAATACTGGATGGTTACATCGGTTCTATACCAACAATAGTGTGCAATGGAAGGATACATACTTATGAAGGATATGCTTTTAAACAATTCCAATCCTTTATAAATTACTTTCGTGAAAATAGTGTTACCCATCTAATTTCCATAAATGCGGTCGGAGGACTCCGTAAAGGTTTGCCTATTGGTGAGTTCGTGGCGATTAAAAAATTAATCTCGGTTCACTATAATCCCTTTCCAATTCCTTCAGTAATGTACCCAAACTGGATATTTGACCGTTTTGTTCCTCGTGGTACTTATGTATGGGTAACAGGTCCTTGTTACGAAACCCAATCTGAACTTCGATTATTTTCATCTCAGGGGGGAGATGTTATTGGTATGAGTGGAGGTCCTGAACTATACTGGGCTATGCAATTGGGAATAAAAACCGCTATGTTTTCTTGTGTAACAAACTATTGTTTTCTTCATTCTCCTCTAACTCATGAACAGGTCATTGAAAATGCTCAAAAGGCATGCTCTCGTTTTACCCAAAAATTCAAAAATATACTAATTGAAGAACTAAACATAGGGTAGGTTTTTCTATATTTTTTTCTTATTCATCAGGTATCACGGAGGGACAGAACGATAATAATTAATAGATGTAAATCCTATGGATGTATCTTTTATATTTAACTTTTTTCCGGACTGTTCGTAACCCAGAAATGTACCCTGAACATCTTTCGGCAAAAGAGCTATAAATAGATACATTGCATTTCTTCCACATACGGGATTTTTAGTCCTGTCGAAATAATCTTGCAAACCTAAAAGGTCTTTTTTAATAAGAAGGTCGATTAACTCTCGGTCTAATTTCTCTTGTGTTTCTAACATCTGTTCTGCTGTTGCAGGCATGTAATTGAATGTTGCACCCCATGAAGTTAAATCTGTACTTAGAACTAATAGTGTTTTTTCTGTAACGACCCGTTGCAATGTCTCAACAATATTTTTAAATACATTGGAATTTTCCTTTCCAAAATTATCGACAAATTCTCCAACAAGAACAGGTATAATTTTTACTGTTCTTAATTTATACTGTAACATAGGTAAAATCACCTCTATAGAGTATTCATTTTCATGGAGAGCCATTCTTCCGGGGCGTAGTGATTTTTGTAACGATTGCATTACAATATAAGGAGAAAGTGCCATTTGTTCCATTTTTTCATAATTGACACGCATCACACCTAATGGTGTTGCAAAACCCTGTATTGAAGGAAGGGAACAACCACTAAACTTGTAAGTATGAGAAGGTGCCAGAATAATTACATTATCAAACTCTTCTTCTTTAATTTCTGCAAAGGCACGAGCAATCAAACTTCCACACAATCCCCAACCCGAATGAGGAACAATGCAGGCAAAAAGTTTTTGATGGGTATTGGGAATCGGTGGAACCTGGTCAAAAAACTTTTGAAGAGTTTCTTTCAAGATGGGAGGGTCTCCTGGATATAATGTCCCAGCGGAAACAGGTCGCCGTATCTTTTCTGCTGAAAAAACCATCGGTGTAACAAATAAAACAAAAATAATAAGCAAATATGCCTCTCGTTTTTTACTTCTATTCCCAGAATCATATAAAAACATATTTCCCATACCTTATAGACTTGAAGTTTTAGTCATCTGTAAATTTGAGGATTACTATACATAATAAGTATAATACATCCTCTATGATTTTAAACGAAAATGGATAATCGTGCATTGATTTCTTTTTTAAACTCAATTTTCGAATCCAAAACCCTAATAAGAATGGAGTTATCCGATGGCACAATTTGACCCAAGAAAAGTTCGTAATGTTGGTCTTGCAGGACATGGTGGTGTTGGAAAAACAATGCTCATTGAACGAATATTGTATTCCGCTGGATTAACGACTCGTTTAGGTAGCATTGAGGATGGAAATACCGTCTGTGATTACCTTGAAGACGAAAAAGACCGTAAGTGTTCCATTGCAATGAAATTAGTCCATTTAGACTGGAAAGGAACACGAATACATATCGTTGACCATCCGGGCTATACGGACTTCATTGGAGAATTATGTGCTTCATCCGCAGTCCTCGATGCACTGGTTATCCTGGTTGATGCCACTACAGGGGTCCAGGTAGGAACTGATATAGCATGGAAATACGCAGAAAAAAGACAAATTCCTCGTGCCATCTTCGTAAATAAATTAGATCGCGAACACACCAATTTTAATGAAGTCGTTGAAAAAATCCAGACCGCTTATGGAAAACATTGCGTCCCCATTGTGATGCCCATTGGACAATCTTCAAATTTGAACGCTGTTGTTAACATCGTTACAGGAGATGCTTCCGTATTAGGTGCTGATGCAGAAAAAGCAAAAGAAGCCATCGTTGAAGTTGTAGCAGAAACAGATGAAACACTGATGGAAAAATATTTAGAAACCTTTGAACTATCACAGGAAGAATTTGATAAAGGTCTTCAAAAAGGGATCAGTACGGGTAAAATTATCCCTATAATTGCAGGAAGCGTAACAAAAGGGATTGGTCATGAGGAATTACTTGATATTATTGCCAATTCATTCCCCAATCCATTAGAACGAACTATGCCGGCAAAGAATTCCGCAGGCGAAGATATCATTATAACACCTGATGCCGATGGACCTTTTATAGCACAGGTTTTTCGTTCAATGGTTGACCCCTTTGTCGGTCATCTTACTTATTTCCGTGTCTTTTCCGGAACCTTGCGTTCTGACTCTGATTTTTATAATTGTACTACACAGACAAAAGAGCGCTCCGGCAAAATTGTAATGTTGATAGGAAAAGAACAAAAACAAGTGGCAGAAGTGGGTCCGGGGGATATTGCAGCAATGACGAAACTAAAGAATACCCATTTTGGGGATACCCTATCTATTCAAAGTAATGATATAAAACTTCCACTGATTGAATTGCCTCGTTCAATGGTTAAATTAGCCATATCTCCTAAATCGAGAAATGATGAAGACCGCATAGGTGAAGCCTTAAATCGTATGGCAGAGGAAGACCCCACTTTCAGTCATTACAGAGATAATGAGACCGGTGAACATGTCATTCGTGGAATGGGCGATTTACAGATTGAAATTTTATTAAATCGAATGAAACGGAAGTACAATGTAGAAGCGGAGACGCGTCTGCCCAAGGTTGCCTATAAAGAAACCATCCGGGGTAAAGCGGAAGTTCAGGGAAAATATAAGAAACAAACGGGTGGTCATGGGCAATATGGTGATGTCCATCTGAGAATTTCTCCAAATGAACGTGGAGCAGGGTATAAATTTGTAGATAGTATTGTAGGGGGTGTCGTTCCTAAACAGTACATCCCTGCAGTTGACAAAGGAGCTCAGGAAGCATTAGCCAAAGGTGTCATATCAGGGCATCCCGTTGTTGATATTGTTGTTGATTTATTCTTCGGTTCGTACCATACCGTAGACTCGTCCGAACTTGCTTTCAAAATAGCCTCTTCTCTTGCTATACAAAAAGGCGTGCGTGAAGCAAATCCATGTATATTAGAACCTATTATGGAGATTTCTGTAACGGTCCCCGAAGAATTCATGGGCGATATTACAGGTGACTTAAATAGCCGTCGTGGAAGAATTTTAGGTATGGAGCCTATAGGTGGAGGTTTACAATGTATCCGTGCACAGGTTCCAGAAGGAGAAATACTTCGATATGCCACCGACTTACGAAGCATGACAGGCGGAAGAGGTACTTTTGACCTTAAATTCAGTCACTATGATGAAGTACCTGAATTTATCGCAAAGGATATTATCTCTGCTTATGAAAAATCTCGTGAAGCAGGAAATGAATAACTATCTGACTTCATCAAGTTCAGAATTTACAAACTTGTAAAAATTTTAACTATACGGTCCAACAAAACAGTATCTTCACCCTGTGTTACTAATAGGAACATTCTTCGGCGAGCCACTCGTTCTGGTTTGTTTTTAGAAGGCGCCGCACCCAAAGATTGAGCAAGCCCCCAGGCCTCTACAATTGCTGTACCTGGATCTTTCTTGTACATTTCTGCATATCGGGCTATAGTTCCTTCATTGTCATATTGATATATATTTACCAATGCCCCTCCGACCATGAAACTTATTTGAGCAACAGATTCATTAGTAGGAGAATTCATAATCTGGACCTCTACTATTCCCAAATCAGACTTTTTAAATCCTTCGATAATTCGCTCCATGTTCAACGGTGCTGGTAAAAATTGCATTATAATAGGAACACCAATAATAAGTACTCCTAAGAATAAAAATATTTTCACAATTTTTGCTGAATCCATATAATTCCCCTTTATTGAAAACTTCTAACTAAATTTCCTACAACCAATGTCCAACCATCAACAAGAACAAAAAGAATAATTTTAAAAGGTAATGACACAAAAATAGGGGGAAGCATCATCATTCCCATTGACATTAGGGTGCTGGCTACTACCATATCAATAATCAGGAAAGGGATATATAATAAGAAACCTATCATAAACGCTGTTTTAAGTTCACTTAATACGAATGCGGGAACAAGCACATGGGTTGGGACATCATCCGGTGTATTGGGTCTGCCCCTTCCCGAAATCTGTAACATTGTTTTCAGTTCCTGAGGTCGTGTTTGTTTGAACATAAACTCTCGTATGGGAATTAAAGCGCGATTGAATGCTTCCGATTGACTCATCTGTTGCTGGATGTAGGGTTGTAGGGCTTCACTATTCACCCGCTCATAAGTGGGCATCATGATAAACATTGTTAAAAACAGAGCCAAACCGATTAACACTTGATTGGGTGGCGTCTGTTGTGTTGCTAACGCTTGTCGGAGGAATGCAAGCACTACAATAATTCTTGTAAAAGATGTTGTTAAAACAAGAATCGCTGGGGCTAATGTAAGTGCAGTGATGAGAATAACCAATGTTAATGTAGTAGAAAGATTTTCAGGCGCTACTGCTTGTTGGGCTGTTCCAACAAGGTCTATACCTGTCGGATTTGTTACAGCAGTACGGGAGGGTTGAGCAAAAGAAATATTTGTGAAAACGACAAATAAACAAAATAAAAATAACTGTACTTTCCTTTTATCTAAATATCTCTTTTTTTCCATCCTTACACAGTTACTGGTCTGAAGCATTGTTTGTTTCTTCTCGTATTGCTTGCTGTAGTCTTTGTATGTTGGCTTTTAGGGAAGCCAGTTCATCATCAATATTTTCCACGAACTCCGGTTTTTCAGAAGATGCCCGTGATTGTAGCCTTGTTTCCACATCTTCCAGTACTTTACTAAAAGTTTTTTGTTGAAAAGAAGTATCTTCTTCGTTAGAGACAGAGGCAAAAAACTCATCTTCAGGGAATGTAAACAATAAACTCATCCGGTCACCGGATATTCCCAATAAGAAAACTTTTCCTGCACTATGAACATAATATATCTTGCTTCGAGGAGATAGATACAAAGCACCAACAATTCTCCCTATGGATTTCACCCCTGAATATGTTTTTCGTGAAAAATAACGAAGTCCCCCTAATAATACTAATATTAATCCAATAACAAATATAAGGGCAATAACTGTTCTAAAAAAATAATATATCCAAGAGGAATTTCCAGATACAGTGGAACTTTCTGGGGGCCTGTTTTCCCCTTCTGGACTAATTGTATTTGATTGTTCTGTTCCCCAAACATCCTGATGTTGCAAAAACCACGAATCTGTTTTACGGGATGTATGATCATTTTTATCCAATGTGGTTTCAATTTCCTTACCCTGCTTCATACTTTCATTGTTTCTTTCTATGTATTGTTTTGGATCTTTTAACTTATCCAAAACATCCCCTTTTTCGGGTTGAGAATTTTCAGCAGAAACAAAGATATATAAAGAAAACAAAAAAGGAAAGATTAAACAAACAATTTTTTTATTCTTCATCTCTTTTAAAACCTTCAATTTCAACTATACGAATATGTAAAGTGTCGGCCAAAACGATCATCTCTCCCCTACCTATAAGAATACCGTTAAAAAATATATCGGCTAATTCGCCGGCCTGCTTATTTAATGTTACTATTGACCCCTTCCCTAAACTTAATATATCCTTTATTTTAATAGAGCATCTTCCCAATTCTGCACTAACATTAATAGGAAGCATTGCTAAATCGTTTAATGTAAGATGAACAGATGTAGAAGAACTCTCATTCTCTAAATCTTCTTCAGGAATAAAATTTGAAATATTCTCAGGAGGTTGTAATGCCATCTTTATAAATCCACTATTGTATATTTGAGATACATAACTTCCAAAATAGTACCTTTCAATTCAGGAGATAGTTTTAAGAGCAATTGATTTGCTTCATTTTTTGTCTGTCTTAACAATGCTTCCTGAACCCCTGGATCGTTGAGTTCCGTTCGTGTTCGGTTTCGATGTATTTTATTAATTAGAGCGGTAAAATACTCTTTTTTCCCCTCTATCACCGAAGACACATTGGGGTCGGAGCAAGACATGGCCACCTGATAAATCAGTAAAGGAGCAGGAGCATCTGATTTCTGTGTTATTACAGTAGCCTGCGTTTCATCGAACTTTACTATTACTGCGGTTGCAGGTATTACATCGCTTGAATCAACTGCATTCGTCATAGAAGAACTATCAGCGTTATCAGCCACTAACATAGGCTTCAACACAAAAAAGAACACAATTACAGCACTTATTGCAGGAATAAGTACACTCGCTCCCCCGATAAGTAACAATTTTATAAGGCTTGATGATGATTTTTTTTCTCCCTGTTGTTCAGGTGCTTTTTCATCCGCCATAGAACTTATTCCTTATATTATTTGATTTTTATAATAGGAAAACATATCTGAAAAAAACAAAATCAAGACATTCCTTTTTGAATAATTTCCATTTTATCCTCACTTATAAAACCTCGAACAAAAACTTCAACACGACGGTTTTCTTTTCTTCCTTCTTCAGTCAAATTTGTGGACAAAGGTTGACTCGGTCCGCATGCAGTAATTTCGAACATTTCGGGAGAAAGTGAACTTAAAGAAAGCATTTTCCTCATAACTTGGTCGGAACGATAATAACTCAGGTCATAATTATCTCTATATCGAGGGTTGTTTACTATTGGAGTATTATCTGTATGCCCCTTAATCTCTACAAAAACATCTGTTAAATCCTCCAGTATTTTTGCCACAGATTCAATTATGGGAAATGATTCGGGTTTTAGGTCTGCACTTCCTCTATCAAAAAGTATGGAGTCTGGAAATGTTATCTTGATACCTCCTTTTGCGTCATATTCGACTTTAACCTGTTTATCCTGTCCCATAATTTGTAATTCTTCTGCTATTTTTTGTGCCGCCTGTTGCATCTTTCTTTGTTGTTCCCGTCGTTTCATCATCTGCATATCTAAAACACCTTGATTTTTTGGGAGAACACTCAAGGCCCCTTCAAGCGAGCCCATTGCTTTTCTAAAGTCTTCTTCACTTATCGTTGAAAATGATACAATAAGAATAAAAAAGGTTAGGAGCAAACTCATCATATCCCCATAAGTAACTACCCATCCGGGGGCACCTCCTTCACCTTCTGCCTGCTTCTTTCTTCCCTTTGCCATCTATTTTCTCCCTGTTATAATTCGTTTTCGTAATTCGGGAGCAATAAATGCTTTTAATTTTTGTTCTACAACACGAGGATTATCTCCTGACTGGATCGATAAAATACCTTCTATAATAATTTCTCTTAATAGCAATTCCTCCGCTGTTCGAACCTTCAGTTTCCCTGCAAGTGGTAGCATTATTAAATTAGAAATTAACGCTCCATATAATGTGGTTAAAATGGCAATCGCCATACCCACACCAATTTGAGAAGGGTCTTCCATTGTAGCAAGCATTTGAACTAACCCGATTAGTGTTCCTATCATTCCAAAAGCAGGAGCATACGCAGCCATAGCAGTGAGAACAGACTGTCCTAATGCATGTCGATCTTCCATAAATGCCAACTCGGTCGTAAGAATATCTTTAAGTAATTCTGGGGCTGTACCATCAATAGCAAGTTGAACTCCTCGTTGAAGAAATTCGTCGTCTAACTCCGATGCGGGTCCCTCAAGAGCAAGAATACCTTCCCTCCTTGCTATCGTTGCAAACTCAATAATTTTTTCAATCAAGGACTCTACAGGTATAAGTTTCTGAACAAAAGAATTTTTCACCGTATTAAATACTTTTAACACATCACTCAGTGGGTAATTGATCAATGTAGAGGCTATAGTTCCTCCTACCACAAGAATAATTGAAGGGATATTTATGAATATTGTAATCGACCCTCCCATAAGGATGGCGATAAACGTCAAAGAGATACCGGCAATTAGTCCTATGACGGTTGCTAAATCCATAAATCTCCCTTTTCTAAATTAAGAAGACAGATATTTTGGTTTATTCCTTTCAAAATACAAAACCTCTTCATCTTGATTTTAACACGATTTAAACTTTTTTTGCTATTAACAAATCTAAAAGAAAACAGGCTGAGGGATAAACCCTCAGCCTGTTTTTAAATATCAAAATTTATCTATATATTTCATTTATTAAATTATCTACCCAAATTAACAGTTTCCTGAAGAATAGTATCGGCAGCAGTGATTGTTCGGGCATTTGCTTGAAATCCACGCTGGGTAACAATCAGTGAACTAAACTCCGTTCCTAAATCAACATTAGAACTTTCTAACACACCCCCAGAAACGGTTCCTCTACTTCCAGAACGAGGGGGACCCACTTGTGCCACACCTGAAGCAGGTGTTTCAAGAAACATATTATTTCCATCACGGACTAAACCACCAACATTGGAAAAGGTTGCAAGGGCTACCTGAGCAAAAACGCGAGTAAGTCCATTGCTAAAAACACCAACAATTTCACCATTGGCTCCAATATTAAAACTCTCAAGAACACCTCTTGGAAATCCATCCTGAGAACGGACGGTTACATCACTTCCAATGGTGCTACCTGTTGATAACTGTGTAATTTCAGTAAAATCAATATTAAATGTTAAATCTTCAGGCTGTGAACCCGTTGTATTCATTAAGGCACCTGGAATCGTTACTGTCCCCGTTGTCCGTAAAGGTAATGTCCCCGATGTACTGAAATTCAAAGCCCCACTACCCACACTATTACTATCGTATGTAGCTTCCCATGTCCATTGATTGGCAGGAGTAGCCTGTTTTGTAAAAGCAAGGGTAATTAACCTCGCAGTCCCTAAAGAATCATACACTTCTATTGTCCTTGTTACAGTAGTAGGAGTAGGGGTAGTTGGAGCATTTGCATTCAAGTTACCAATTAAGTATACATTTGTAGTAGAGCGGACAATTCCTGCACTGCCAATAGGTATAGAAATGTCCCGGGGAGGCTGGTCGGTATTAACGACTCCTGTATCATCTGCAATATATCCTTGAACTCGCATACCTGTAGCGGGGTCAATTAGTAATCCGTTCGAGTTTAAATCAAAGGAACCATCACGTGTATATGCTGTTTTTTGCCCATCACTCAGGACAAAAAAACCATTACCCTGTATAGCCAAATCGGAGGAGACCCCTGTAGACAAAAGAGACCCTTGCTGATGATTCACATCAATACTTGCAATACGAACACCCAGTCCGACCTGTTGTGGATTCGAACCTCCAAAATTGCCCACAGGGGCAGAACCACCTCTCAATAATTGGGAAAATAAATCCTGAAAAAGAACCCGAGAGGAACGATAACCCACCGTATTTACATTTGCAATATTGTTTGCAATCACATCTAACCTGCGTTGGTGAGACTGTAAACCGGTTACTGCTGTTAACATTGCCATTCCCATAGTTATATCTCCTTAGTTTTGTTTGTTTATTTTATTTTTATAAATAATCATTTAATCACAAACCCAATTGATACTTATTTTTATCATCGAGTCATTCTATACGTACACTTTGAACATTCGTTAGAGGGACCTTTTCCGAACCGATATTTAATAGAACCGTTCCATCCTCTATAGATACCGCATCTACTTTACCTCTTACTGGTGCACCATTAACAGAAGAACCCTCAATGTGTTTACCTATCATCTGCTGGCTAGCACTCAGGGACATATATTGCACATTTTGTGACAATGATTTTATTTCCTTTTGTAACTCGGAAATACTCGTGTTTGTCTTGATAGACTGTTCTAATGCGGAAAATTGAGCTAATTGAGCAAGCATTTCTGTATTTTGAACAGGATCTAACGGATCCTGATATTGCATTTGCATTACCAATAACTGCAGGAATGTGTCAGAACCTAATTCTTTTGAGGTAACACGAGTTGTTTCCTTATTATCACTTTTAGACTGCGTTTCTGCAGATTTTCCAACAGACAAACTTTTGGCGCCTGTGGAAGCAACGATTTTTTTCAGATAATTCTGAAGCAATCCTTTTCTCTTTGCCTGGTACAAAGAAACCATTTCTTTCATGGCTTCTGTCCTTTGCGCAGGCGTTGGAGAGTGAATACCTAAAACATTTGATTTGAATTGCACCATTGCATTCATTTTATTTCTCCTTATACCCATAGATTTAGCACACCTGTATGGTATGACGATATGGGCTTTGTTTCTTCTACCGTTTGTGGCGTATCTTTGTTAAAATGATAAAGAACAGGTTCAACTTGAATTTCTTTCGAGAAAAAGTTCGGATTGAGATTCTGGTTTAACATAAGGTTCGCTGTCCCTGTGGACACAATTTGTATTTCTTTTACAGGAATGCCTTCCTGTTTCAAAACCTCTCTTAATTGGGGTAAGCCATGTGATAAAACTTTATGGACATCACCATTAGAGGTTGCAAGTTGAATTCCAATTTTTCCGGAATGTTCTTGAATCTTAATCTCCATTGCTCCCAACGATTCAGGTTCCAATTTTACTGTAATTGTCTTTATTTCTGACTTGACCGCAAGTCTTATTTGTTCTGTCAAAACAGACCTTAACGAAGTTAAATTTGGAACAACTTCCTTCGGTTCAATCGCTAAAGTTGATGTAATATTATTGGGCATCTCCTCATTCTTTGTCTTGACAATTTTCATGGAGGTAATACCCAATTGAGAATTTAGATTTGACAAATCGGACTTTCGTTCTGAACCTGTATTATTTTTATCTCCCGAATTAGAAACTAATTTCATTTCCAAAATCTTGCGAAGAACATCTTCTTGTGTTTCAACATCTAAACTCTCAGGTAAATATTGTTCAATACTTATTACAGTATCCATCAATTTTTGTTGAGCATGATTCTCAATATCTGCATAACTTTGGGTGGAGATTTCCTGTGGAACTTTACCTAACTGTAAAAGGATTAATTCTGATTCTTTTTGAGGTAACACTTTAGATAATTCAATATTTTTAATATGTAATGTATCCTGTATTTGGGTTAATTCAACAGATTCCAACCTTCCCGCTTGATTTACATTTGTAGGGATTCTCTCTTTCGGACCACCATTGGAAGGATTCTCTCCTTGCATTTTCATTTTTAGGGCAAGATTAGAAACAACTTTTGGACCACCATTGGAAGGATTCTCTCCTTGCAGTAGATTTGGGTGCGTCTCTGTTGTTGTAGGGAAATTTGATTGTTC